>JAUHYS010000051.1 GCA_030426445.1 bacterium | reverse complement strand
AAACTGAGCTCCGTTTCGATATTACAGATTATGTTCAATCTCTTTCTAGAGAAGAACTGGCTGATCTTAATTTTGTCATAGATGCAGATGCTTCAATTCAACTCAACGCTCGAGAAAGTCAAATCGCTCCAAAAGTGGCTATTACAAATCTGCCCATTCCTTCAGACTTACCCAGTGGCGTTGTTAGAAAAACAGTTAATGTCTTGGATATCCAGATGTCTTATCTTTATGCTGGTGATGGCAGCAAACCAACCTTCTTGCTCTTACACGGCCAACCCGCTCACGCTTATATGTTTCGAAACGTGATGCCCATGCTAGCTCAACATGGGACCGTCGTTGTCCCAGACTATGCGGGCTCGGGATTTTCAACACATTTTTCCACAGACCATCTCACGATGTATGATCACTCAAACTACCTAGCGGCCTTTATTGAAGTTCTAGAAACTACCGGCGAAATCAAAAAGAATAAACTCATTATTTTAGAACATGAGGTCGGAGGTCTCCCTGGTGTCCATTATGCAAGAACTCATAAAAATAAAGTTTTAGGTTTGGTCTTCAGTGAAGCATGGTTAGATACCTGTCCAGCGCACCTTGAAGCAGAAGGAGTCTGTTCTTCAGAAAGTCTCTTGCCACCAGGGGCATACCAAGAACTGTGGAATCAATGCGTGTACCCCTCTTTTGAATGCACTTGTGACGTTGTCATGCCCTCTGTTTTTATGAACCCTGTTGTACTTTCAACGGTCATGACCATGAGCGGAATCGGTCCTGAGGTCATTCAAAAATATGGAGAACCATATACCTACGACCCACTCTGTACGGATGTTGGAGGCGTCATGAGCTTTCCGAGACACATTCCCTGTGGATCAAACTGTCCTAATCAACCTCCAGGGCTTGAAACCATTTATCAAGATAACCTTGCAGCACTCAAAACTTGGGATGTTAAAAAGCTTCTCTTAGTTCATGATTGGGATGATCTCAGTGTAGAAGACCTCTCAGGTCCTCTTAATAAAGAACGCATTGACTATGCAGAATCACTCTATGCAAACATGAGTTCTTCTTGTATTGGCTTATCAGGACACCTCGCCGCAGAAGATACACCTTATAATATAGCTAAACGCATTATTGAGTGGGGACAAGATAATGGTTTTTTCTAGAAGCTTTTAAAGTGTGTTATGAGAGGCAGGGCTACTAAGACCCTGCTTTTTTTTATCTCAAATTTAAATTAAGTTTTTTAGAGCCGTTGCTTTGATTTGAGCAAAGCCTATCTTACTTAAATAGATAAATTGAATGTCCTGGGAAACCCTTTTTTTATCCTGCATCATGGCTTGCTGATACTGCTTTTTGGTGAACTTGGGCCAGGCTATGGGCAGCCCTGCCTGCTGCAAAAGTTTTTTTAGACGCGGCACGGATTCGGGTGTAAGGCCTTGCTCTTGCACCGACTTTTCTGCCGCAAAGGCCATGCCCATGGCAATGGCCTCACCGTGAGTGTATATGCGATAACGCGTGATACTTTCGATGGCATGGCCCAGAGTATGTCCAAAGTTGAGCAAGGCCCGCAGACCGGAGACCTCTTTTTCGTCTTCGCAGACCACCCAGGCCTTCCAGGCACAGCAGCGCCGTATCAGGTCTTCGTAAGTTTTTCCGGGAGATTGTAAGAGCTTCTTCATGTTTTCTTCTAAATATTCAAAGAAGGCTTCATCAAAAATCACCGCGTATTTGATGACCTCAGCCATGCCGCAAATGAGTTGCCGTTTGGAAAGCGTCTTCAATACTTCCAAATTAATAAAAACAAAACGCGGCTGATAAAAAGCGCCGATGAGATTTTTGCCCGCAGCCAGATCGACTCCGGTTTTCCCGCCCACCGAGCTATCGACCTGGGCTAATAAAGTCGTCGGAATCTGTACAAAAGGGATGCCTCGCAAATAAGTCGCCGCCACAAAACCCGCAATATCCCCGATCACCCCACCACCCAAAGCCAGAATCACGGTCTTGCGATCCGCTTGATGCTTGATGAGCTGATGATAGATTTTTTCTACGGTTTGTAGATTTTTGTACTGCTCTCCATCAGGGATGAGTATTTTTTTAACCTCAAAGTGACGATTTAAATCGCGATAAATTTGCCGACCATAGAGTTTATCCAATTTGGGGTTGCTTAAGAGAATCATCTTTTGTTTGGAAAAAGAGCGCTCGAGTAACTCGACCAATCCCCCAAAACCCTTTTGAGAAAAATAAATAGGATAAGAACTTTGTTTAAGATCGACCTTTAACATATTGTTTTCTAAATCTAGTTGCGCATGTATTTTTTTAACGACTTGAGCGATGGTGATTTGATCGGTGGATACTTTAAAGGCAATTTTTTGATAAAATTTTTGGCGTTTTTTAAGCAGTTGCTCAATGCGCTTGGCAGGATCCGAGACTGCTAAAAGAGGCCGTTTAATCTTTTGTTTGGAGACTCTTTTTATGATCTCTTTTGAGGAGGCAGTCAATAAAATGGGCAAACCTGACTTTTGAATGAGTTTTAAATTTTGAGTGGAACAGATCGCTCCTCCACCCAAAGCGATCACTGCTTTTTCTTGAGTGATGACTTGCTGAAGAGCCTGTTTTTCCCAACGCCGAAAACCTTTTTCGCCCTCTTTTTCAAAGATTTCTTCTATTTTATTTTTACTTATTTTTTCAATAGTTAAATCTAAATCTATAAATTGATACTTTAATTTTTTAGCTAGGGCTTTTCCCACAGAACTTTTGCCCGTTCCCATAAAACCGGCGATGAAGATTTTTGATGGATAGGTAGTTTGAGTCATGGTTTTTGTTTTTCTCTCTGAAAGTTTCGAAAATTTGCAATCTACTATTTAGTAATACGACATTAATACGACAAGAAGACAGAGGACACTATCGAAAAGTAAGTTTTTTTGATTTGAACCACTGTAGTTCTTTTACTTTTCTTGAGTCCTTAAATTTTTTATATTTACTTTCTTTTTGTTTGGCCAAAAAGAAAGTAACAAAGAAAAAGGCCACCCCCGAATAAAATACCTAAATCCTTATTCACTCTCGCCTAAACCCGTAAACTCACTCAGCTTCGCTTCGTTCAAACAGTACGGGTTTATTGGCTTCGTTCATGGCGGATTTTTACGGTATTTTTTCGATGGGGAATATAGGTATTTTGATTATAAAAAAAGTAATGAATGAATAACTCAGGGCAGGGGCCTAGCAGCTGATAACGATATTAATTTAATGATTATTGGTGTTTCCACCAAGGACCCTATTATATATATGAACCAGCCTATTATAACTAAGGCTTTGTTTTTGTTTTTTTCCATGGCAATTACTCCTTTCCGCCATTTAGGGCAGTAAGTTTGACTACCAGGGTTATCCTGCCACGCAGGCATATACCTTGCCCTGAATCATTCAGTCATATATTAAATTTCAAATTTCACAGAACAACTTTTTATTTCGCAATTAGGTATTTTATTTTATCCATAGAGTCAATCTTATGACTGACATTGTTATACACCTCAAATTTTAATCATTTCTTGCCCCTATTAAACAGAATAATGTTAACTAATATACACTAAAATACATACTTTATACCAATTTTAGTGCATAAGAGCTTGACTAAATAATTCATTAGAATATACACTAAAAATGATCAAACTAATATTTTTTAGTGTACAATTATGGATGCAATTATTTACGCCTTAAAAGAAGAAAAAAAGCAAGCTGATCGACTTCTGGCTGGATACCAAAAAGAATTAAAAAAACTCCCCAGAGGTAGCTTCTTTATTCGAACCCGAGGCCAAAAAAAATACGGCTACCTCACTTATAGTAATCAAGGAAAAATTATTCAAAACTACTTAGGGGTTTTTGAAAAAGAAAAAATTGAAGAATACCAGACCATGATAAAACGTAAGAAGAAACTTAAGGAATTAATCCATCAAACCCAAAAACAAAAACTTTTTATAGAAAAATCTCTCAAATATGCTCGCAAAAAAAGCTAAACAGGTTGTACTCGCATCAATTTAATCTATCAGTCACAACTCAATAAAAAATTACGCCCATCCTTCAAATTTTATTATTTACCTTACTTGTAGGGGCACTGCTTGCTGCGCCCTAATTAAAAGAACGGCAAACCATAAAAATGGGCGCGGCAAGCAGCGCCCCTACAATCCGTTAAATCATGTTTATGTCTTTGTACTGTACAAAATTAATATCCCCAAATCTGCTCCAAATAGCTCTGATAATTTCTTAGACTTTCCTCGATAGAATCCCCGCCAAACTTTTCTAGATAGGCATCGGCCAAGACCATGGCGACCACGGCTTCGCCAATCACGGCGGCAGCGGCAATCGCGCAGGTATCGGAGCGCTCGACACTGGCTTTAAAAGTCTCTTTTGAGTCGATATCGACAGAACTTAAGGGAGTGTATAAAGTGGAAATAGGCTTGAGAAAACCCCGGACTCGAAGTGGCATGCCCGAAGTCATACTGCCCTCCAGGCCACCGGCTCGATTGGAACTACGGCTAAAGTTTTTGAATTTTTTATCGTAAACAATTTCATCGTGGACCTGGCTACCAAAACGAGTCGCATTGAGGTAACCTTCTCCGATTTCCATGCCCTTGACTGCCTGGATACTCATGATGGCTTGAGCCAACTTGCCATCGAGTTTGCGATCCCATTGAACGTATGAGCCCACACCCGGCACCAAACCGTCGACAAAGACTTCGAAAATTCCTCCTAAAGAATCGCCTTTTTTCTTGGCCTCATTGATTAAAGAAACCATTTTATTTTCTGATGATTTATCTAAACATCTTAAAGGAGTATCTTCGGTTTTATCGATAATTTCTTGAGCACTTTTTGGCTCTACTTGGGAAGCCATTTCTCCGACTTGTAAGACGTGCCCCGCAAGCTTGACGCCAAATTCTTCGAGTAAACGCCGGGCTAAAGCCCCACAGGCTACACGCATGGTGGTCTCGCGGGCACTGGCTCTTTCTAAGACATTGCGCAAGTCCCTAAAATTGTATTTGAGGCCTCCCACCAAATCCGCATGACCTGGACGGGGGTGAGTGACCACACGTTTTAAAGGTTTCTCAGCGGGGCCAATGGCCATTTCATTTTGCCAATTCTGCCAGTCGCGATTGAGCACCTCCAAACAAATGGGTGAACCCAGGGTCTTGCCATGACGGACACCGGTGCGAATGTTGACCTGGTCTTTTTCGATCTTCATGCGACCGCCTCGTCCATGCCCTTTTTGGCGGCGGGCGAGTTGAAAATTAATAAACTCCTCAGAGATTTCCAAGCCAGCAGGCATGCCTTCAATAATGGCGTATAAACCCGGACCATGGGACTCTCCGGAGGTTAAATATCTTAATTTTGTTAAACTGCTCATAAATGAATTTTGACCTTTTACTATACGAAATCAGAATGATAAATGATAAAATAAATTCTGTTATAAAGTAGAATAAAATTTATAACCCTGTCTAAATGACAAAGTCACCTTTTTTCTTTTTTAGACTTTAAAGGAAAAGCATTTGCACCCTGCATTACAAAAAACCGATCACCGCCCCTGGCCTTTACCAAAAGGCCCCTGGCTAATGCAACAAACCTGGAGCGAACTGCTCTTTGCACATTGGCCCTTTCCTCCCGAAACGGTTCGCCAGCTTATTCCCGAAGGGCTCGAACTCGATACCTTTGATGATCAAGCCTGGATAGGCATTGTCCCTTTTAAAATGAGCCGCATCCGACACCGTCTTTTACCTCCCATTCCTGGCACCACCTCATTTCCAGAGCTCAATGTACGCACTTATGTCAAAACACAAGGCAAGCCGGGTGTTTGGTTTTTTAGTTTAGACGCCACCAACCCACTTGCTATTTGGGCCGCACGCTTCTTTTTTCACCTCCCCTACTTTAAGGCCTTTATGCGAGTGCAAAAAGATAAACAGGAATGGATACAATATCTCAATAGACGCGAAGACAAACGCAGCGCAACAGCGGTTTTTAAAGGCCGCTATCAACCTTCTTCCAAGATTTTCTTTGCAGAAAAAAACTCTATCGAGCATTGGCTAACCGAAAGATACTGCCTGTATTCTCAGGATCAATCCGGTAAACTTTATCGAGGAGAGATCCACCATTGGCCCTGGCCCTTGCAGCGTGCCCAAGCCGTGTTTGAAAACCTCGATATGCTCTCTTTTTTAGGGCTGAAACTGCCTCCACAAAAACCACTTTTGCATTTTGCAGATTATCTCGATGTCGTGGTGTGGGGTTTGGGGGCGTTATCTTGACTAGAATAAGCTTTTTTTATTCTGTATAGAAAAGTTCAAGTATTGATCTTGTTTATATATTATGAATATAAGCATAAAAAAACAAAGCACTTCCTTACTCAAAATTAACTAAAAGCTCCAGACTCTAGCTCCAAAGCTTAATGGTGTTTTCACCTATACTGACCGATAAAAGCATGACCGCTGAACTCTCCGGCATGCTGAGTGCAGAACAATGGATTGGATTAAAGGGTTTGATACGCGCTTGTGTGGGGAGGTTGGTGCTTAGGATCATAGATTTAAAACCTACACGTTTAATCTGAAAACAAAAAAAAGTAGAGAACCTAACATTCTCTACCTTCAAAATTTTCAAAAATAAATCTTAGGATAACTACAAAAATAAAAAAAGCAACTTATCCTTTATTTTTCATTCAACAATCTACTCAAAAAAAATATTATTTTTTGAAACATCTTGTCTCATTATTCATACACTGGTCGCTAAGGTAGACAGCCTTCATTAGAACAGTCACATAAGCCACCGCCTCCTATATCTGTTGTTCCACCATCACAGATATCGAGCTTCTCAAACAATATTTTACAATCATTAGGGTTAAAACACTCACATTCACCTGCTTTAGTATCGCACTTATAGCGAGGTATCGAAGGACTTGATGCCAAAGCATTTACTCCAGCTGGAGTAGGCCCAGCTAAATTTAAACGCCCCATAACTGCAATAGGGAATATACTATTAACACAGTCCTGAAAATATAAAGCAGTACCGTCTGATAAAGTTTTTGTTCTTTGTGTGCAGTCATAGCTCAAAGTCTTCGTCGTCCTTCCATCCTGAGAAGTGTATGTAACGGTAACAGTACCATTCATTGGTGAAAGATTTGGATCAAAAACAGGCATCGAAATACCATTTTCAAGATCCGCAAGACTACTTAGTGCCATGCCCCTTCCATCAAATTTATTTAACAGAGTCGAGTTACCCGCAGCTTGCCCATAGGCAATAGATACGTTCAATCCTAATAAGAAAATACTAACCATTAAAAACTTTAGAAATTGTTTCATTTTAGTTCCTCCCAAAAATTATATAATGTTTACCATATCAATTCTCTACCTTTGTTTAAACAATCATCAAGGTGAACAGTCATCGTTTTTACAAGTACAACCACCACTTTGGTTTGCATCAACATTTATACCATTAGTGCTACAGACATTATTCATATTTAAACTAGCACAGTCAGTTATATTATCTCCTATGTCTTTATAGCCTCCGCATGTACAACCACCATTAGTGCAATGAAATCTTGGCTGAGGATCTCGCGATACATTGGCATAAGGGCCCCATATATTAGTAGAAATCATTTTTTCAGTAGGATGGTTTACATTAATACAATCTTGAAAATACCTTGTTACCCCGTTCATACCAGCAACAGCTCTCTGACTGCAGTTAAATGTATTGCTATTAGTTATTCTTCCGTCACTAGATTGATAAGAAAAAGTTACCGTACCCTCAAGTGGAGATAAATTTGGATCCCCAACCTCTAAGCTAAGGCCATACTTTGTTTGGGCTAGTGCTGTTAAATTCATACCCTTTACGTTAAAGTAATCAAGTTGTGTAACTCCACCACCAGCAGCCTGACCAAAAGACTGAACTGGTGCCAACCCGAACCAAAACAGACAGGCAGCAAATAATATTATTATTTTCCTCATTATTTTACCCTCCTCTAATGAGTTTAATTTGAAGTGTTAAAAAGACTTTTTCAGGTCTGCACAGAACGCACTTCGACCTACTTCGAAACATAGTATTAACAACACTTCATTTCGAATTTAGGGATCTAGATACACGTAATCGTTACACACCGCATCTTCTAAACCATTAAGGTTCTCTTAACACTTTTAGGAAGATTTTCCTTACCCCTAAGGACTGCTTACCTAAAAAGCTTTTTATTTAACACGTTAGCTTTATACTTTTTACACTACTACAAAGACCATTTATTTTAAAGAGCTAAAAAAATCTTTGACTCAACACTTCCTCTAGAGAGCTTGAGTTGACGCATAGAAGCAAACAACTTAACTATATGAAATTATTATATTTTTTATAATAAAATCACAAAAATTCTTTTTTTACTTCTCTCAATGACTTTTTAAATAGACGCTTATAAAACCCTCAAACTCCCTAAATAAAACTCCAGCATTTTTTCTCCCCAAAATAAAAAGGCAAGTGAACTTAAGGCTAAAAAACTCCCCAAGGGAATGGGCGTATCCCGTTTGCTTTTTCCTAAAATAATCAAAAATAAGCCATAAACTGCACCGCTAACACTGGCAAGCAGCAAGATAAAATACATTTCCTTCCAACCAAAACAAGCGCCAATCATGGCAGCCAGTTTGACATCGCCCATGCCCAGGCCTTCCTTGCCTCGCCAGCTCATATAAAAATAAGAGATCAAAAAAAGCGGAAGAGCCCCAGCTAATGCTCCGATTAGACTTTGGGTAAAAGCATTAAAAGCTGTACCAGATTGCAAAAAATAAATTTCATCTATTGTATGTAATCCAAAGGCAAAGAAAATACCCGGTAAGGTAATGACATTGGGTAAAATGAGATGCTTCCAATCCGTAAAAGTTAAAATTAACATCGGAGTCACAAAAAAAGCGGCATAGAGTAAAAAACGCGGCAAAGGTTGCACATAAAGATAAGTTAAAAAAATGATTAACGCAGAAAAGATCTCGATTAGGGGATAAAGCGGAGAAATTTTTTTATGACATTGTCGGCATTGGCCTCGTAAAATAAGGTAACTAAAGACCGGGATGTTTTCGTAAGCACTGAGGCGATGTTGACAAAATGGACAATGAGACCGCGGCCTGACAATAGATGCACCCTTGGGAAGCCGTACCGCAGCCAAAGCAATAAAAGAACCTAAAACCAGCCCAATCAAAATGACATAAAAATTTAACAAAATTTCCACAAAACTAATATAATAATGGCAGAAAAAAATGTCCAAAGATTAAACTTGAAGACAAGGAAAAAAATCAATAAGAGATAATAATTAAAAAATTATATTTAAGGAGCTAAAATGAGCGAAACCGTTAAGCCCTCTCATCAAGAAGATGAATATTTTGCAAAAGTAGAATTACAAAAGAAACGCGACCTTGCAGAAAAAATTAAAAAGGAAAAATCAGATCAGGAATTAGAAGAACTTAAAAAACTCCATTGGAGACACTGCGCCAATTGTGGTTTTGATATGCACCCTATTGTTTACAAAGGTGTCACTATTGACCAATGTCCTAATTGTAGTGGTGTTTTCTTAGATCCCGGAGAGTTGGAACAACTTGCCGGTGAGGATGAGAGTTTGTTTGGACGATTCGTTGACGTATTCCGATTTTAAATTGAAGGAAATAAAATGATCACAAAAGACACCATTCATGCTGTAGCTAAATTAGCTCGATTAGAATTTCCCGAAAATCAAATTGACGGTTTTACTGATCAACTCAATCAAATTTTGGGACATATCGAAAAACTTAATAAACTCGACACAAAATCAATTAACGCTACTTCGCATACCATCGAAATGGAAACTCCCATGCGAAAAGACAAAGTCGTCGAATCCGAAGTCTTTAAGCAAGTATTGGAAAAAGCACCCGCGCACGAAGATAATTTTTTTGTGGTACCTAAAGTGCTGTAAGAATTTTTTAATTTAATAAAAAGGAATTTCGAAACATGCAACTCTACGAACTTACCCTGTCCCAAGCTGCAGAAAAACTTCGGCAAAAAGAATGTTCTTCTGTCGAATTAACCGAATCTGTTTTTCAACGCATTTCAGAGACCGAAGACAAACTGGGTTCTTATATCACGCTCACTCAAGAGCTAGCTTTGGAACAAGCTAAAAGAGTCGATCAAAAAATTGCGGATGGAAAAGAGCTGGCACCGCTGGCGGGCATTCCTCTCGGACTCAAAGATATTTTTGTCACTAAAGATATTTTAACGACTTGTGCTTCCAAAATTTTAGAAAATTTTATTCCTCCCTATGACGGAACAACTGTAAACAAACTCAAAGAACAAGATTTTGTTTTAACAGGCAAACTCAATATGGACGAGTTTGCTATGGGTTCCTCCACCGAAACTTCTTTTTTTAAACAAACGAAAAACCCTTGGAATTTGGAGTGCATTCCCGGCGGTAGCAGTGGCGGTTCTGCAGCAGCGGTGGCCGCCGACCAATGTTTTGCCGCCTTGGGTACGGATACCGGAGGATCGATTCGCCAACCCGCTGCACTCACAGGCATTGTGGGACTCAAACCCACTTATGGCCGAG
>JAUHYS010000320.1 GCA_030426445.1 bacterium | reverse complement strand
ACAGGCCGCCACGCCAACACATGAAGGTTATTTTTTAATATGACATCTTCGATAATGGCTCGACAACGGTCCCGCATGGTACTTCCATGAGGAAAAAAAATCATGCCAACGCCTAAGTTTTCGATTTTATCTATGTTAATATTGAGTTTTTGAATTTCTTGGGCAAAAAATTTATGCGGAACTTGAGTCATGATACCCGCACCATCGCCAGTTTTCTGATCTGCAGACACCGCCCCACGATGAGTCAGGTTGGTCACGGCTTCAATCGCCAGTTCAATAATTTTATGTGAGGCCTTATTTTGTATTTGTACTACAAAGCCGGTTCCACAGCTGTCATGCTCATGTCTAATATCGTAAAGTGATTTTTTGTTGTCCATAACGACTACCTCTTCTAACTGTCTAAACTACATGTTTTAATTATATTTTTAAGATATGTTCACTGAAAATTTAAACATGCCTGATTGCTTTATTGTGGATTTTTCCTAGCTAAGGAAAAAAATCCCCGTTCTTAAAACCTTAAGAACGGGGACCATCAAGAAACCTCATTTTTCCTGTCCAAAAAGTGCTAGATCCCTGAAATTCCATTCTCAGGATAATTCCAACACCTTATACCCTAATTAGATATCATAATAAAGGGCAAATTCATAGGGTGTGGGACGGAGTTTAATAGGATTGATTTCTTCATCTGTTTTATAGTCAATCCACATATCCAAAGCGTCTTGGGTAAAAACATCACCCTTTTTCAAGAAAGCATGGTCTTTTTTAAGGGATTCAATCGCTTCTTCTAAAGAACTTGGTACACTGGGCACATCTTTGAGCTCTTCGGGAGAAAGCGCATAAATGTTTTTATCTAAAGGCTGACCTGGGTCAAGTTTGTTTTCGACACCATCTAAACCGGCCATTAATAAAGAAGCAAAAGCTAGATAGCCATTACACGATGGGTCTGGAGTTCTAAACTCGATACGTTTTGCCTTAGGGCTTGTCGCAATCATAGGAATTCGCACCGCAGCGCTACGGTTTCGACTGGAATAAGCCAAATTAACCGGTGCTTCATAACCTGGTACCAAACGACGATATGAGTTTGTCGTTGGATTAGTAAAGGCACAGGTTGCACGAGCATGCTTTAAGATACCCGCGATGTAATTGAGGCCCATCTCTGAAATACCACCGTATTTGTCGCCGGCAAATAGGTTATTGTCACCCTTCCAAATACTTTGGTGACAGTGCATTCCTGAACCATTATCTCCGTAAAGAGGTTTAGGCATAAAAGTTACGGTACGACCATGTTTGAGGGCAACGTTTTTAATGATGTATTTAAACCACATGAGTTTGTCGGCCATTTCCAACATTTTATCAAAACGCATATCAATTTCGCACTGGCCGCCCGTTGCAACTTCGTGATGATGCGCTTCAATACGAATACCCACTTTTTCTAGAGTTAAACAAATTTCAGTACGTAAATCCTGGAGACTATCGGTGGGCGGTACAGGAAAGTAGCCTTCTTTATGACGTGGCTTATAACCTAAGTTGGGGGCTTCGTCACGGCCAGTATTCCAGCGACCTTCAATCGAATCTAAGCTATAGAAAGCCTCATTTGCAGTTTGATCAAAGCGGACATCATCAAAAATAAAAAATTCTGCTTCAGGACCAAAATAAGCCGTATCTCCAAGACCAGTCGATTTTAAATAGGCTTCGGCCTTTTGTGCAATATGCCGAGGATCACGACTGTAGGGTTCTTTGGTAATAGGATCCACAATATTAGCAATCCAACTAACAGTAGGGTGCGCTGGAATCGGGTCCATCACTGTTGTATTAGGGTCGGGCATAATCAACATATCTGAAGCATGGATTGGCTGCCAACCACGAA
The DNA here is from genome assembly GCA_030426445.1 of bacterium. Classification (GTDB taxonomy): domain Bacteria; phylum UBA10199; class UBA10199; order DSSB01; family DSSB01; genus JACKPJ01. Next base: position 285 of record JAUHYS010000320.1, on the reverse strand, counting down.
TACTGGATCCATCAAATCCCAAGCCATTTTCAAACAGGCTTTCTTCTAACTCGCTAATGGGTATGGTAAAGTGCTGCCAAATGCCTGGATAATCGATAAATTTGATATCGACCATCACAGCGCCATTTTTTTTAGCAAATTCTACGGCTTCTTTGGGTGTCATTCCCATAGTTACATTCTCCTTATCTATATTTTTGTAGGAGTGCTTATTTCAAGCATCTCTCAGAATGAAAGTAAACCTTGTGCTGGTTTTCTCTAACACTTTCTTTTTTGAAATTGAAGAAT
>JAUHYS010000050.1 GCA_030426445.1 bacterium | reverse complement strand
ATGGCAATAAAATAGATCTGGTCAACACGGCCTAGCTCGTAAACCTGCACAATGTTGGGATGATTGAGGTGCACTAATACCTTGGCTTCATCCACCAACATGGTTATGAAGTTACGATCTTCTGACCAAAAGGGAAGTATCCTTTTAATGGCGACGGTTTTTTCAAAGCCCTCCACTCCTTGAAGTTTCGCTTTAAAAATTTCCGCCATCCCCCCGGAGGCAATCTTGTTGATGAGCAAGTATCGCCCAAACTGCATTGGATATTTATTCATGATGAGGCACCGAAGCTAGCAAGCTTCGAAAGAGGAATCAAGTGGCATTCATAGCTTTGAGAATTTATTTTTCGGCTCAACTAAACATAAAAATACTGATATTTTAATAAGTTATTGCAATTGAACTTTTGGAGGAGGTTCAAAAACACCAAGCGTCTTTTTACATAGGGGCTAAGTATGCCGATGCTAATTGACAATAATGTAAAGCGGATTCCTTCAGATGAGTCAATTCTTTGGGTTTGAGCTCTCTTATGACCTTACAGGGACTTCCCAAAGCCAAAACGCGCTTAGGTATTTTAGTTCCAGGAGTGACTAAAGATCCCGCACCAATAATGGTTTCTTCATCTATCACAGCACCATCCATGATGATGGCCCCCATTCCCACCAAAACTCGATCAGCTATTTCACAACCATGTAAAATGACACGATGCCCTGCGGTCACCTCATCCCCAATTTGGGTCGCATATTGACCACTGGTGACATGAATCAGAGAGTTATCCTGAATATTGGTGTTTTTTCCTATACGAATGGGAAAAACATCGCCTCTTACCACAGTATTGAACCAAATACTCGAGCCTTGGCCAATTTGGACATCTCCAATGACATGGGCTCCTGGGGCAATAAATACCGATTCATCCATTTTTGGCATTTTGTTTTGATAAGCATGCCTCATGGGATATTTGTCTCCAAAGAACAGCATCCCTCCGGAGCCTTGGCTTGTGGGTAGATTTTTTTTGAGCCCATCAGGGAATAGTAAAGCAAAAAATAAGTTCCGATTCCTAAAGCCATTCCAGCCAAGTCAATCAGCCCATTCTTCCAAGCCGACTGTTGAAAAAAACTCAACCCTTGATAAAATTGATCAAAAAAAATTATCAAAAAACTTAATGTAAAACTTATAGTTAGACAAAAAATCTTAGAATAAGGTTTAATTAATAACATGGCCCGAATGAAGAAAAAGCCTAAAAGAAAGTAGCCCAAAATAGGAACAATTTTGACTGGGTCATCAGCAAGATGTGTGGAGAAAGAAGAAAGTAAAAAAACGATAAAAACTAAGGATACCACGGGCCCCCATATGTAAAGATTTTTTTTTAGCATCATGGATCGGCCCTACATTTTATATTTTCCAAAATCTTCGGGCGAGAGGTTTTCAAGCACTTCTGTCCATTTTTGACGTTTGCTTTCATCGTTATCAACGGTTTCCGTCAGATCAATTCTTCGGGATTTTTCTACGACTTCTGGACTCACGTGAATAGCCAAACCAACTCGTAAAGCCATGGCAATGGCATCACTCGGTCTAGCATCGAGCACGATATGACGTCCCTCACTTTTGATATAAATTTTTGCAAAAAAAGTATTGTCATGGAGGTCACTGATCTCAACTCGAATCATTTCTGCATTAAGTTCCTTGAGTAAATTCTTAATCAAATCATGAGTCATGGGACGTGATAGCTGAACATGTTCGAGTTCGCTAGCAATCGCAGAAGCTTCGATTAACCCAATCCAAATAGGAAGTGCCGTTTTTTCTTCTCTATCTTTTAAAATCACAATAGGCATATTGGTAAATGGGTCAATGGTCAAACCTGTTACCTTCATAGCGATCATGATCTCTTTTTCAGTTCCCATATTTTTCCCCTAACATCGAATTGGGTCCTGCATGCGTGACTTTAATAGAAATAATCTGCCCAATATCAGACTCTTCACCTTTAAAGTGTAACATATGATTTTGAGAACTTCTCCCACAAAATGAATTATCCTTTATAACAGAACTCTGTTTCGAGGCACCTTCAACGAGTACTTTAAGCTCTTTTCCAATATATTTTTGATTTCGTTTAAGAGTAATCTCATTTTGTAAAGTTTGCAAGCGTAAGAGACGTTCTTTTTTAGTCTCTAAAGGCACATCATCCTTAAAATAATTTGCTGCGGTAGTCTTAGGGCGAACGGAATAATGAAAAGAATAAATTGAATCAAATTGAACTTCTTTTAATAATTGCAAGGTCTTTTGGAAATCCGCTTCAGTCTCTCCAGGAAAGCCGACAATAATGTCCGTAGATAAACTGGCTTCAGGCGCAAGTTTTCTAAAGTTTTCAATTAAGGATAAATATTCCTCATAGCTATAACCGCGGTACATATTTTTGAGAACTTCATTGGAGCCTGACTGGACTGGTAAATGAAAGTGCTGTGCTAACTTTGGGTTGGAAGCAAACTCTTCCATGAGTTCCAAAGGAAAATCTTTAGGGTGAGAAGTGGTAAAGCGAATTCGTTGAATGTCCGTTTCTTGACTTATCCGCTTAAGTAACTGGGTAAAAGAAATGACCCCAGGTTTTTTGGAATGAGTTTTTTCTTCTAAACGGTGTCTTCCCATACCATAAGAGTTAACATTTTGCCCTAATAAGGTGACCTCTTTGACTCCCAGCTCAGCTAATTGCTTGACCTCACTCACAATGTCCTCTGCAGAACGGCAGACCTCTCGCCCTCTCACATAAGGGACAATACAAAACGAGCAAAAATTATCACAGCCCTTCATAATTGTCACAAAAGCCTTGACCTGATTTTCCTCTTCATCTGGAAGCAAATTGACAAATTGATAATCTTTGGGTTGAGCAAACCCTAATTGAGCCGCAAAGGAAGGCTGTTCACTTGTTTTTTTTATCACTTCAGAAATTTTCTGATGATGGTCTGGGCCTAAAATAAAATCCAAATATGCAAAACGTTTTTTGAGCTGGATACCTTCAGCTTGAGCCTGACAACCTGCCACACCTAAAAGAAGATCGGGCCGCTGTAATTTCAGTGAACGAAAGCGACCAATATCGCTATATAGTTTTTGGCTAGCTTTTTCCCGAATACTGCAAGTGTTGATTAAAATAAGATCGGCCTCTTCAGGAGTTTGAGTTGCCAGAAAACCTTCTTTTTTTAAGAGGCGCCCCATTTGTGAACTATCGAGCTCATTCATTTGGCAGCCATAGGTTTTGAGATAGTATTTTTTAGAACCTTTTTCCATAAGTCGTGTTTCTCTTTCATTAATGGCCATTACTGTCAATATGCATATTATAGTTAATAAAAGGTTTTAAACTCTAACTAAAAAAAATTTTAATTTTGGCAATCATTCCCTCTAAATTGGTTTTTTCTGCGACTGCATTGACTTGAAAACCATGACGCATGGCTGTTTTTTTTGTTTCTGGACCTATCACGATACAAGGTATTTTTTTAAGTTGAGGCCAAATTTTGTGATTATTTAATAGTTTATAGAAATTTTCCACACAGGAAGAGCTGGTAAAAGTCAGGAGATCGGGAAAAGCTCTCCCCAGCCTTCTCTCTACTTCTTCAGGAGTATACAGAGGCATTTGGTTTTTGTAAATAGGTGCAAGGCAAAGTTCTGCCCCCATTTTATGCAGCGCTTTAACTAGATGATCATTGCCTTTTTCTGCTCGAGGAAAAAGCACGCGGACCTCACACATATTTTCTTTTTCAAAAAAGTCTATCAAAGCAGAGCTATGAAAAGATTTTGGAATATGGTGCACTTGCAGGAGTGCCTCTCTTAGGCGTTTAGCCGTAGAATCCCCCACCGCAATCACCTTGGCTTTGACGAGTTGACGGATATCCCTATTTTTTTCTCTCAAGCGTTGAAGAAAAAAATCCACTGCATTGACTGAAGTAAAAATCAAGTATTCCCAATGAGGAAGCTTTTCTAAAGCTGCATCTAAAATTTCCCAGGAATCCGGTGCTGTGAGTTTGATAGTTGGAAACTCGATTGCATCCGCACCGAGCTCTCGCAAGGCTTTTGAAAACGCATGGGTTTGATCATGGCTTCGTGTTACTAAAATTTTTTTTCCTGAAAGGAGCTTCTTTTCAAACCATTGAAGTTCTTCTCCTAAACGAACGATTTCTCCCACCACCACAATGGCAGGAGATTGGTATTTTTGAGCTTTAGCCAGTTGAGGCAATTTTTCTAAAGTTGAAAATAAACTACGCTGCCGCCCTAAACTACCCCATTCAATGATGGCAGCAGGCGTTTGGGAAGACATGCCGTTTTCTTGTAAAAGAGAAAAATTTTGTGCAAGATTTTTGACACCCATTAAAAAAACCAAGGTGTTTTGTTTAGCTAACGCTGCCCAATTTAAAGAATCTTCTTGTGAATATTTTTTTAAGGGATCACGGTGACCCGCTACAAAGGTCACAGCTGACCCAAAGTTTCGGTGAGTCAAAGGAATGCCTGCATAGGATGGAACCGCAATAGCAGAACTGACTCCAGGGACGATTTCAAAAGGGATATTGGCTTTGGCAAGCGCTTGGGTTTCTTCCCCTCCTCGACCAAAAATAAAGGGATCCCCTCCCTTTAAACGAACAATTTTTTTGAAACCCTGAGCCGCTTCAATAAGCAGCTCAATAATTTTTTCTTGAGGAATCGCTTCAGCATGACCCCGTTTGCCCACATAATGGCATTTTTCTGTTGGCAGGCTATCGATCCAATGAGAAGGCACTAAATAATCATAAAATACCTTATCGGCACTTTTTAAAAGATGCTGTGCTTTTAAAGTAATGAGATCCGGGTCTCCAGGTCCGGCTCCTACTAGATAGACTGTTCCGAGTTTTTTTTTCATTGATTACTCTTCGCTATTCATCCATTTTTCTGAAGCCTGCAAAATTTCTTCGGCCCCATTTTCAATGAGTAATATAATCATCTCTTCTGCTAGCGACTTCGAATCATTGCCCCTTAATTGATAATTTAAAAAACGCTCTGCATGGGGAGTTCCCAAAAAGGCTTCAAGTTCCCATGACCCATTCACTCGCTGTGCATGAACACCCAATGGGACGCTGCAGTTTCCACCTAATCGACGCATCACATGACGTTCCATTTCGACTTGCTCTTGCGTTATGCTACAATGGACGGATTGCAGACTCTTCTCCAACTCTTCGTTTTGAGAGTGCGCCTCAATAGCCAGTGCTCCCTGCCCTGCTGCAGGAACCAGAGGGAGTCGATGGTATTTTAAATGCTTCAACCCCATTCTTTGGATGCCTGCTTCTGCAAGCACAATCGCATCATATTCTCCTGCCTGTAATTTTTTAAGACGCGTTTGAATATTGCCGCGTAATAATTGAATACGGATATCCGGTCGCAATTTTAAAAGCTGGGCTCTCCTGCGCAAACTAGAAGTCCCTACAACAGATTGATGTTTTAGTTTTTCTAAGGACAAACCTTGAAGAGAAACTAAAATATCCCAAGGAGACTCTCTCTTGGGATAGCAAACAATTTTTAAACCTTGAGGTAATTGAGTCGGCACATCCTTCAAACTATGAATGGCTAAATCAATGTCACTTTTTAAAAGCGCTTCTTCAATTTCTTTAAGAAAAAGTCCTTTGCCACCAACCTTCGCCAAAAAACGATCTTGAATGGTGTCCCCAGAGGTCACTATTTTTTTCAGTTCAAACTCAATATGGGGATGCTTTTGTTTCCAAGACTGTAAAAAAAGTTCAGTCTGGCGTACTGCTAAGGCAGAGGCTCGAGTCCCTACTTTCCATTTTTGGATTGCTTGCGTCATGGAATTCTTCTAGCAAAAAAGCTAGTGAGCTGCAATAAGGCATCTCTTTCTCTTTTTAGGACATTTTAAATTTTTTGTAGGGGCGGGGTTTTCCCACCCTAAAGATAAGGGTATAAAGGCAAGAAACCATGACTGCATTTATAAAACTCACTCAAAAAGGCTACCAACGCTGGCGCAAAGGCCACCCTTGGATTTTTCGCAATGACCTAAGTGTTATTGAAGCAAAAGAGGCCGGAGCGATAGAAATTCGCTCTCCTCATAATACGCTATTAGGACAAGGTATCTACAGTCCACTCAGCAAAATAGCCGTCCGCGAACTCACCCGCCAGCCCTCCCGGGTCGATATCAAACAAGTCATCGCTGAACGCATTGAACATGCCTATAAAACGCGCCAAAAAATATTCAGAAATACTGCAGTTTATCGATTCGTTTTTGCAGAAGCAGACGGCCTTCCATCCTTAATTATTGACCGTTATGAACAAGTTCTTGTTTTTCAAACCCTCAGCGCTGGCATGGAAGTTTATAAGCCCTTCATTATTGAAAAGCTGATTGAACTTATCAAGCCTGAATCTATTATCGAACGTAATGATGCTCCTGTCAGAAGGAAAGAGGGACTATTAGAAATCAAACAATGTGTCTATGGACAAGACTTTAAAGAGGTAGAAATAAAATTTAATCGAAAAAAATTTTTAATCCAACCCCTTGAGGGACAAAAAACGGGTTTTTTTCTTGATCAACGTTTTAACGCAGAATACGTTGCCCAATTTGCTCATGGAAAATTTTTAGACGCTTTTTGCCACTCAGGGCAGTTTAGTATTCAATCTCAGTCTTTTGTGCAAAGTATTACTGCCTTGGATATTTCTAAAGGGGCTATCGACCTAACTAAAAAAAATTTTCAAGTTAACCAAGTAGAAAATTTTGAGCTCATCGAAGAAAATGCCTTTGATTTTTTAAAAAAACAAGACGAAAAAAAAGAACACTACGATACGATTATTTTAGACCCGCCTGCTTTTGTCAAACACCGCGCTTCACTGGATGCGGCAAAACGCGGTTATAAAGAAATTAATTTACGTGCTCTTAAATTACTGTCTCCAGGAGGCATTTTAGCAACCTTTACCTGTTCGCAAAATATTTCTTGGGAAGTCTTTAAAACTGTTTTAAATTCGGCTGCTCTAGATGCTAAAAAAAAGATTCAGGTTTTAAGTGTATTACAACAACCCATGGATCACCCCCAATTACTTTCGATGTCTGAAACGGAGTATTTAAAAGGCCTGTTATTATGCGTGGTTCATTAAAGCATCGGAATCTTTTTTTGAATGCTTTTTTACAAGATTTTTTTTACATTCTACTGGAAGGATAATCCTAAAACAGGCCCCTTGATTGACTCCACTCTCAACCCATATTACTCCATGATGAAGCTCCACAAATTGCTTGGTCAGAGCCAAACCTAAGCCTGTCCCCTGATATTGGCGAGTGATTGAGCTATCCACCTGCTCAAAAGCATTAAAAATATGTTCTTTGTCGGATTCAGAAATACCGATACCATTGTCTGAGACTTCGATTTCAATATAACCTTTTTCACAAGGCAGGATTTTTAAAGCTTCTTTATACCCAAGATCTTTAGGTATTGATTTTAAATATTGAAGTTTCATTTCTACCTGACCTTTTTCTGGAGTAAATTTGATGGCATTTGACAAAAGGTTAAGCAAAATCTGTCTTATTTTTCGTGAATCCGCGTAAACAATAGGGAGTTCAGAGTCCAAACTTAAGACCAGTTGTTGATTTTTTTTATGAATGAGTGGAGAAATAAAAAATTTAATTTCGTTAACTAAATCACTCACACTAAAAGGCTCAATATCGAGTTCTATTTTTCCAGCCTCAATTTTAGCCAAATCGAGAATACTATTAATCAGGTGGAGTAAATGCTCACCATTGTTAATGACTTCTCGTAGACTTTCTTTTTGCTCTTTAGTCAATTCGCCCAAGACTTCTTCCACCAACAATTCAGAAAATCCAATAATAGCCGTTAGAGGCGTTCTCAGCTCATGGCTCATAATCGCTAAAAACTCACTTTTGATTTTATTCGCTTGTTCTAATTCTATATTTTGCTTTTTAAGGGCTTCAAAAAGTTGAGCCCCTTCAATTGCCAAGGCAGCATGATTAGTAAAATTTTCCAAAAAACCTATTCGGGTTTCGTCTACAAATTCTGCTCGGGATACACCAATCAACGCACCCATCAGTTTTTGTTCCGCGACTAAAGGCATAATGATAAATTTTTTAATTCCGATTTCTTCTTGAATTTTTTCAGCGAGTCCAGAAGGCCATTTAGGTTCAACGCTTTGAGTCAGCTCGCTTAAGTTTTCTCGGAACAAAACTTGATTCCTTCTTAAAGATGCAAAAACACTATCGCTAACTCCAGGGGGAATGGACATGTCTTTTAATTTAAAAGGGGTCAATCTTTCAATTTTAAGAATCCAAGGGTTTTGATTGGGAATAAAAAAATGCATTCTTTGACTGATTTTATCTTCTATCACTAACAAACAAAGGTCGTAACCAAGACCTTCAATCACTCCTGCAAGCACTTGTTGAATCACCTTTTGTGGAGCCATGGCCCCTCGAATCGTAGAAGAAATAAGATTGAGTGCTAATAATTGCTTATTGCGTTGGCTTAAAGCCCTCTCTTTAATACGGCTAAAGTAGTTTGAAATCCTTGTGGCATAAACAATCACCGGAAGAAAAAGAGTAAAAACAATTAAACGAACCGAGCTAAATTCTGAATGGGCATCAAATGTGGCTAAACTTGTCAGTTGGCTAAACTGAGGTATCCAAGACATGTAAAGAGAAAGCAATAAAGACAAGTAAAACAAAAAAGAAAGGCCTGCGGCAACGGCTGCTACTTGATCGTTATAAAAACTACCCGCAGCCAAACAATACATTAAATAAAGAATAAAGTAGTCACTATAACTTCCTCCCGTGATATAAACAACCAAAGTAATGGTTAATAAGTCAGCAGCAACTTCAACCAAAAAAAAAGTGATGAGTCCTTTATTTTTTAAAATATAATAATAACTGATTCCCGTAATCAAAAAAGTAGAAGTCACAAACAAGGGGATCCAAAGAGCTTCTTGCCAAAGAGTCTTAAAGAAAAGACCGCTGACAATAGCAAACACTATGAAAATAACTAAGCGAAGTCTTGCAGTAAAGACATGCCTACCTTTATAATCAGGCAACTTGATATCATCGGTAATGCCTTTGAAGTGAACCTTCAATAACCTCTCCCAATTTTTTATAATTACTTGGTTTAAGATCTATGGACTTTACTATTTTTAATTTACTTTTTGTAAAGTCTCTTGCATGCGTTTCACCATATAGTCCTTTTCTACAAAACCCACTACATGGCGAACATCATTCACTTTTTGTCCCTGTTCGTCAAGGAACACGACGGTAGGAAACCCAATGATAGGAAACTCATTTTCAGAGGCTTTTTTTGTCGCTGCTGAACAACTCTCTGTCTCTTCCGTACAATTGACTTTTAACATGATAAATTGTTTAGACAGTTCGACGACCTCTTGCTGAGAAAATGTTTTTTGATCTAACTCCACACAAGTCAAACAGCTATCTGTATAAAAATCAATTAATAAGGGCTTCTTTTGTTGACGAGCCTTTTCTAATCCCTGATTAAAATCATAAAGCCAAGTGATTTTTTGGGAATTTTTATCAATGGAATCAGAAGAACTTCCAATAGTCTCGGCATTTCTAAGTTGTAAGTTATAATAAAATGGACGAAAGTAAAATTGTACAGCCACAGCAAGCAAGATGACTCCAAAGGATATTTTAAGCACATGAGTCCAAAGACCTGCTTTGACTTGACTCCATAGCTTTCCAGAGCCTGAAGCCAAAATTAAGAAAGGCAGCCCTAAGCCTCCTGCATAATTTAACATCAGTAAAAAGGCATAGGAAAAATCTTTACTATGAGTCGCAAGCGTGAACAAAGCCGAAAGAATCGGCCCCACACAAGCAAAAGCCAGCAAACCCACTACGACCCCTGCTAATAAGGCTCCCCAATGACTTGCTCCACCTATTTGGGCTAAATAATTATTTACTTTTTTAGGCAAACGAAAAGGAATAAGACCAAACATACCCAAAGCAAAAATAACGAAAAAAATACCGATAATCAGAAAGCTATATTTGTTTTGTGTAATAAAGCCTATTTGTAAGCTTAAAAGATAAGCAAGTAACCCTAACAAGACATAAAACCCTACCAAACCTAAATAAAGCATCAAGGCTCTTGAGAGATTTTTTTCTTTTCCCTGCTTTGCTCCAATAAAGGACAAAGTTAAAGGAATCATGGGTAAAACACAGGGCAAAAATGCTGAAAGCACCCCTCCCAAAAAAGCAAAAAATAAAACATAGGGTTTTCCTTGCTGAGATAGGAAGGCAGGGTCAGGGTTAGGGTCTTTTAACAGCGCAATGAGCGAAGTCCAAAAGTCCCCTATCTCACCAAAAAAAGAACGCGAGTTTTTAACTACTGGCTGCTTTGGCGCTTTTTCGCTCAACCCAGCAGCAACGATTTCTGCTTTACTGGAAACAACTTTAACAGGTAACAAAATTGTTTTTTTCATTGGGCGATAGCATAAACTTTTAGAACAACCCTGATACCGAAGCTCTGCCTCTAAAGTACGGCGTCCCAATTGACTTGTCTTAGGGACTTCAAAATGAACCTTATGAGAAAAGTCATTAAAATGGACCTTCATGAGTTTCTGTGAAAAGGGATCTTCATAATCTTGGGCGATAGGGCGTTCTTGATTAAGAATCTTAAAATCTGAAAGGGATTTAAATATGACTTCGGTCTTGTCATCATAGAGATAGTAGCCT
>JAUHYS010000049.1 GCA_030426445.1 bacterium | reverse complement strand
CAGTCAACAAATTCAATGTTGGGCAGGAAGCGACGAATATCTCACTGGCGATGCGAGCAATACCCAAGGGATCACCAGCGCAAGTGGCAAGCTCAAGGTCTTTGCTGGCTTAAGAAACGACCCTTTCTTTTTTAATCTCGAAGGCTTTAATGCCACCGTCGAAGCCGTGGTAGCTGCAGCGCCTGGACTTACCTTTGATGATGCAGGCTGCCCAGAGCTCAACGCGGTGACGGCTGCGACTCTAGTTGACCCACTGCAGACCGATGCAGAGGGCGAGACTCCCGCAGATTTTTTTGCGGCTCTTAATGTCCTTTCTCTAGTGGTACAGGTCGATATCGATGTGGTGAATTCCGGAGGCCCGATTTTAGGTGTCTGGGCAAGCACACATCGTGTGGACTCTTAATAACATAACAATAAGCTATGTATTTAGATTAAAAGATATCAAAGGAGATTTTTATGAAACGGTTTAAAATTTTCAGCCTGCTTTTTCTGTCTTACTTTATGATTCAAGGACTCAATTCTTGTAGTGATTCGGATCCAGAGCCTACAAACCCCACGCCTCCCCAATTAGGGACTCAGATTGACCGAACCGGCCGGCCCGCTATCAGCACGGCATTAATCCAAACTTTTCAGGCAGATTCTGATATAAAAGGTATGGAAAAAGACTTTTATAACTCTGCCTTGCCAACAAGCTGGAACGGTTTTACGGAAGAAATTGCTACCAATTTGGCAATTTATGATGCCCTGGATATAGTTTGTGGAAATCAGATTCTGGCAGGTCCCGATGCAGTCGCAGGTCGTTACGATACCCTAGCCTCGGTTTTAGCGAATGATCAGTTGATTGTTAATTCTGCTTCCGGGGATTGTTCCCAGTACTTGGCTGTCGAAGCCGATGTGACTGGCTTGCTAGAAAACGACCTGTGTGGTGGCCGGACTCCATTAATGGATGTCGTGGATACGACCTATTCAGTTGTGGCAATAGGAGATTTTTCGGGAGTGACCGATGGAATTGACTCGGACACCGTTACCCATTCTCTGGTTAATTTCCCCTTTTTAGCCGATCCTATTTAATTTTATTCAATGCTTTGGGGCTCCACAAAAAAATTCATTTTGTGGAGCTCTTTAATTTGGATTTTTACCTTTGCAGGGATGACAAGTATGGAGTCTCTAAAAATTAAAAAGCTATCAAACTTATGATACGATTCATTTTTACCTCTTTTATTGTATCGACTTTCTTCATCAACTTATTGGGCTGTCAACAAAGCACTCAAGAGCCAAACGCAGCAATACCCAGTGTTAAAACGACGCAGGGTGACTTGGCTATTAACAACCTCAATGCCCAGATTGAGGGGATGAAAAAAGATCTTCAGGAAAATCCGGACGCTGTGATGGTGTTGGACTCTTTAGTCCCTCGGCTTTTGACTCGAGCATATTTTTTGGGGACCATATCAGATTATCAAGAAGCGGAACAACTCATCGAAGACTTCCCTAATAAAAATGAAGATCGCTATATTTTATTAAAAGCAAATTTATTGGCTAAATTGCATCGCTTTAAAGAGGCGGAACAATTGCTTTCTCAATTGGATTCGGAAACTTCAAAAAAAGCAGAGCAAGAAATTGCCACGATTCAGTTAGCTCAGGGTTCTTTTGAGGGCGCCTTAAATTATTGGCAAAATCAAGTTGAAAAATTTCCCAGCTTTGACAGCTATGCCAACCTGGCTGTTTTAAACGGGAGTTTAGGTGCTTATGAAGAAGCCGAAAAATTTTTTGATCTCGCAATTTCTAGCTACACGGATGTCTCTCCTTTTCCTGTGGCCTGGCTATCTTTTCAGATGGGTATGATGTGGGCCGAGCATGCAGACCGACCAGACTTAGCTGAAGCCTACTATCAACAGGCATTAAGTTATTTACCTCAATACGTGACGGCTGCGATTCACTTAGCCGAGATCGATCTCGATTCCGATCGACCCCAATTGGCTCTCAACAGGCTTTTACAAATCAAGGAGACGGAAGCCCCTGAGTACCATGCTGTACTGGGTGAAGTGTTAATAGCCAATCATCAAAGCAAAGAGGCTGAACAAAACATCCAAAAAGCCGAGCAGCTTTATGAAGCATTCTTAAAAAAATATCCCCAGGCTTTTTATCACCATGCAGCCGAATTTTATGTGGGAATAGGGGGTCAAGCTCAATTGGGTTTTACCCTTGCTCTCAAAGATTTATCCAGTCGCAAAACTTTTTTTACTTATCGCACAGCGATTGAAGCGGCCTTAGTAATAAAAAATCTAGAAGAATCCTGCTCACTTGCAAAGCAAGCCATCGAGCAATTGCTTCAAGCGCCGGTGCAAAAAATTCCCGCTTTAGAAAAACTGCAAAAACAGGCATGTGTTTTATAAGAGTGTTTTCATGCTGAATCACGAGTAAATGGATCAAAACTCTTGAATTCTCAAGAGACGTATTTTAGAGAAAGAGCTTTTGTCACTATTATAAATTATAGATAAGAAGACATTATGCCAGAAAGCCTCACTCTTACACATAACTTAAACCCTCACTTTGAGGAGCTTAGCCAAATTAATTCCACTAAGGAATTACAACGCTCCAGTCTATATCAGCAGCTCTTGCCCGAGATTAACGCTGTTCTAAAAGGTTACGAAGTAGGGCATTTTGCAGCCCCAGAAAAGGCCACGCAGGCGAAGCCTTTTTATCGTGCCGTGACCTGGAATATCGAGCGCGGCATGGAATTCGAAGGTATTTTGCATACTTTGCAAAATCACCCTGTGCTAAAAGAGGCCGATATTTTTCTCTTGCCCGAAGCGGACATGGGCATGGTGCGTTCGGGTAATCGAAATGTGGCACGAGAGCTAGCACAGGCTTTAAAACTCAATTATTATTTTGTTCCAACCTATATTAATCTCTGTAAGGGCAACGGAACTGAGCTACATTTTGAAGGAGAAAATACTTTAGGGATTCATGGCAATGCGATTTTATCGCGTTACCCGCTTAAGGACTTTCATATTATTCCTTTACACAACAACAAAGATAAAATGCGTGGCAATGAAAAACGCATTGGCAACCAGCAAGCCTTGGCCTGCACGGTGCTATTGCCGCAAGGGGAAGTCCGAGCGATTTGTGCTCACCTGGATGCGCATTCTAGCAAGCGCCATCGTCGTGACCAAATGCGTACCATCTTAAATTACCTTGATAAACTGGAACGCATTCCGAGCTTATTTGGGGGAGATCTCAACACCACGACTTATAATTCTAGTAAGGCCTTTTGGGCGATTTATGGATTTTGGGTGCGGGTAGCTATGGGCGTGCGCTATGTCATTGCCAAACATTACCCTTATCCTGACCGGCTTTTCGAGCGCGGTCTTTTTAAAAGTTTTGAAAAGTTTGGCTTTGATTATAAAAATTGGAATGCCCCTGGAGAGTGCACCCTGCATTATAGTATCGAAGATCTCAAAAAGATCAAAAATTTAAAGGATATCATTCCGAATTGGTGCTTTAAGTTCATTGATTGGGCCTTAGCTAAAAACGATGGCAAATGCTCGTTTAAGATTGATTGGTTTGCTTTAAAAGATTTGCAAAAGGCTCAAGTCAACCTTCAATCTCCAGAAAAATTTTTAAAAGAAAATTCACGCGTTCCCTTAGAACCCTGTGTGGTGCGAGACTTAACTTACCAAGGTCGTGAGTGCAGTGATCATGATGCGATCGTGGTAGATTTTAGTATATGAATCATAGCAGGGTCTTTATTATTTATTTCTCTGGTGAAGCTTTTGGAAAATCTTTGCAAAGGGTCTCAATCAACTGGATGGTTTGGCCAATGGCCTCAGCGGGATGAGTAGGCCCCCCTGGTTCATTGACAGTGGCATTCAGATAACCTGCTGCCACCGCTCCTAAAGTTTGCGTTGCGGGTTGAGCGAGCCAATAAGTGGGAGACATGGCTGCATCAACCAATTTGTTGCTAACAACCGTGCCTGCTTTGGGAAGTCCAGCCATGACTCGCCAGCGGCCTCCGGAAAAATGAATTCCGGTTCTGTTAAGTTGATAGCGTGCAATAGGACGGTAAACATCACCAGGGAATTTTCGAACCCAAGTGATCCCTTTTTTGATAGTGTTCTTGGTGAAATTTTTAGCGACTCTTTGAGCACTTTTCGTGACACTTTTTTCTACAGTTTTTTTAACGGCATATTTTAATCCTCTAGATAAAAGGAAACGTGCTCCACCTGTTAAAATATCAATGACGATGAGATCTGCATCACAGTTTTCGATCATGCCCGTTGCTCTAGGAGGAACATACTCTACAGGTTCCCCTTCGTCTTGTGTTGTACGGACCTCATCATGAAAGGACCGGAAATCTTTATTATGTTTGTAAAAGTGCTCAAAGCGCTCCACTTGATTGAGATGAGCGAGTTCTTCGAAAGAGGCATCTGCGCTAGGAATAGTTTTACTCATCGGAGGATGGGGTTTTTGCTCTGAAGCTAAGGGATTCCAAGATTCAGGTGCAGGCTTGCCCGCAGCAATAAATTCATAGATACCCAAAATTTTTTGATTTTTGGCTTCCAGTTTTTGACTTTCCTCTAGCATGCCTGCCTGAAAAGCTTTGATTTGACCTTCCATGAGAGCTTCTTTAGAGAGAGGGTCTGTTTTGGGATCTTCCTTTGCAGAGGAAACTTGATTTTTCGGTAAATTTTCAACGCGAGGGCCGGTCTTTTTTTGAGTTTTTTCTAGTTGTCCAAGCCGTGTCTGGTGTGTGCCTTGCTTAAACACAGGGATGGATTTTTTGCCCGGTTGCTTTAACTGAAAAGCTTGGCTTAATTTTGAATTTCCACCCGTGATGGATTTTGCCGGTCTTTTAATCATCATGATTTCCTTCTTTAGCAAAAAATGGATTTTCAACACTCTGAAAATCGATGAAGATCTAACAAAAGAAATCTTTTTAGGCTTCACCCATAAGGGTGATTTTTGAAATTAATCTCTAATTTATTTCTAAGACAATGGCTTGGGGGCCTTTGCCCTGCTTATCGTAGAGCTGGTCTCTAAGATGGTAGCTTAAATCTATGCTGTCTTCATGAGGGGCATCACGAAAGACTCTCGGTGAGGCAGGACCCGAAAGTAAAACAATAAAATCGCCCTTTTGTACATTTTCAATCGCCTGTACGCCTGCTCTGCCATTTCCTTGTTGAATAATGGACAGACCTGGATGATTACCCGCTTGAGGGCGTACGTGGATCCAATTGCCGCGACCTTTGGCAGCCACTAAGGTTTCCCGATTGCCAGAGCCGGTGGGTGAACTGTAGAAAATCGCAGAATGTTTGTGGGCCCTTTGCAAAGCTTGATTGAGTTTCATGCGTGGGTTCAATGTATTATCATGTAAGATGTTTCCGAGACTCTGGTATCCAATGGCTGCAACCGCATGCTGTTTTGCATCCCCCAGTCCCTGATAACTGATGCCATGCCCTATATTTTCCGCGCTGACCGTGGCCACGCTGGCACCGGGGATTTCTCCTCGATGAAAAACAATCGAGGCGATCTGTTCTTCAGTAATGGGTTGAAAGCGTGCTTGAGTGCGATGTCTGTTAGCGAGCCTGAGCACTCCTTCCAAAGTCATGTTGCGTAGTTCTCGAGGCAATAATCTCATGAACTGCTCGCGCAATTCTGGATTTCTAATGAGCGCAGCCAGTCCTTCTGCTGCCATGAGAGGCCCTGCGGCGGGCGCTTTGGGTTCTTGCACCAATCGAGGTCCCGTTGCTTGCGGGCGGGTATTTTCTGTTTTAGAAATGGGATCAGATTCTGTGACTAAATCCGTATCTGCACGCAAGGCTGCTTCCAGGGCCTGGTCCAAAGCGTGTTCAATCGCTTCCCAACTAGCTTGGGGGTTTGCAGTAAAGAGATCCACAATTCTTTGAAGATCTGTGTTGCGATTGAGTGAGACGACTTTTCCTTTTGAACTTTGTTTTGCTCGCAGTGCCTGGACTTTTTCACTCAGCTTTACCAAATGTTTTGTCAGCTCTTCTTTGGACATTCCCTTTTCCAGTTTTTGTAGCACGCCTTCAACTGATTTATAAGGAGGGGTGCCTCGAGTCATTCCAATGGTGCGTTCTAAAAACTCATCTATTAAATGGAGTTTTTCCATGTTTTCTACCCGTTTTGCATAGCTTTGATGGAGTTTTTCTAGATTTGTGATCAGGTCTTCCAGGCGCCTGACGGGAACGCGAGCGGGCCAGCCCTTTTGTTGCGCAAAATCCACTTCACGTTGCCCTGCTGCATAGCGCAGCCACTGAACTTTTTCTTTGGACAGAATCTCTTCTGGAGTTTGCAGTCTTTTTGCGTTGATTTCAATTTTTGCAAGTAGGGAATCAGCTTGTTCTAATAGAGCACGAAGGCTTGCGATGTCTTGGGTCGAATCCGTATCGATATTTAGAGCCCTGGCTAGTCCATGGCGCTGACAGAACTCTTCAAAAATTCTCTCCATTGAATGTTCTCTAAAATTTGCGAGGGAGAGAATTCCCGCTATGGCCAAACTCACGGGTCCCCACATACTGGGATCTCCAGAAGAAGTCTCCGTTCCCACACTGGCAAAGACTTCCAAGCTATAGCCACCCACCCCTAAAAAAGCCGTGAGGCTGGCAGCCCATTTTTGGCCAGTGCTGAGAGGTAGCGGTCTACGAGAGGGGACACTTGCAGGGACTTTGCTAGGAGCAGGCGTTAAAGTGCCTTGTGAAGCGGGTTTCAAGGCCAAGACTTCGGGTCTTTGAGCTGCTTCGGTTTTTAAGGGAAGTGGCTGATTGGCAAAGCCTCTCCATCTCAGACCTCCTAAAGTACGAGCCCAGATGCCAAAGGCCAGGCGGCTGGCAGCTAGTTCACTGAGGCTGGGTGTGTGCGGCTCTGTGTTTGCTGCAGGCTTCGGGCGTAGAGTTTGATCCACCGCTAAGAAGAGGGCGGTGTCTGTGACAGCGCTTCCAAGTAGAACCCCACTTTCTACCACCGGACTGCCCATATTAATAACCTGTTTGCCTAATTCTGGATCAAAAACACTGCGGCCTTCATGCAGGGCACTGAGTGTCCCGCGATTGAGTTGGGGACTTTCTAAAAGATTTTGCCAAGGAAGCAAACGGCGTATCCAGGGTAGGGTGGCTCCGGCCAAGGCAAAACTCGCAGCCTTTTCTGGGCTGATCTCTGTCTTGCCTGCAATGGCTCCGATAGCCAGGTCAGAACTCACTGAAGCTGCGGCTCCACTGACCGAGCCTATCACGGCTTGGCTAAGGGTCTTTTTTGCTAGCTCCTCTCCTAAAAATAAAAGCGTGGCTTTTTGTGTCAGTGCTGAAAAAAACTTGAGGCCCCCCACCGTTACAGGGATTGCGGCCGCATGCGCCAGATTGTAGCGGTGTTGTTCTTTGGAAATGGTATCAAAGCCATCGGAAGCCAGGGCCGTGACTCCACTGCGGTGATAGCCCCGTACCAGTGAGCCACCGATCCAGCCTCCCAAGGCACCTCCGTAGACGGCATTTTTAGCGACTTGTGTGCTAAATGCCTGATTGCGGGTTCGCGCCATACAAAGTCCAATTAAAAGTGCGATATATTGACAGGCTATAGACTTCTCGGAAAATCTCAGGAAATGTTGCGTGATTTTTTGCAAAAAGGTCGCGATATAGTCGCGATATAGATTATAGCCCAGTCCTTTATGTTGAATCTGCGGGACACGGGAAAGTCAGCTGTGATTCTAAAGTCATGCATGTTTTTTAACTTTTTGGATAGTTTGCGATTAGACTTCTCTATATTTTTTACCAGGTCTTCATAAGTGTAACTATAGTGACCATATATTTGGATAGCCCTTTTTTTTCTGATTCAAATGAAGCAAATGAAACGCCATAATTGAGATTTATTTTTTCTGCGCGCACGGACCTTTTAGAACTGGCAGATCACGGTTTGTTGCAAATGCAAAAGCATGGCCGGGAGTTTGTTTTTGTGATGAGATGAGGAAAGTTTATAAATATTCTGCACGGACAAAAGTAATTTTCTCCTCACAAAATCTCCAACACCTTCTCCGGAGGCCTGCCAATTGCGGCTTTGCCAATGTTGACCACAATGGGGCGCTCGATTAAAATGGGGTTTTCTACCAAGGCCTGGATCATCTCTTGGCGATTGAGAGCTTTATCTTTGAGCCCTAACTCGGCATAGGTTTTTTCTTTCGTGCGGGTGATAGCTTGGGGTTCGAGATCGAGTTTTTTTAAGATGCTGTCGAGTTCTTGTGCGCTGGGAGGAGTTTTTAAATATTCGATGACTGTAGGTTCTATTCCTTTGGATTGAATCAGTTCTAAAGTTTGGCGGGATTTAGAGCAACGGGGATTGTGGTAGATTTTTGTCATAGAATTTTTCCTAGAGTTTTTTAAATTTTATTTAGTATTTTGTATCTTACTATTTTGTCAGTTAAATTAAATTATTACTCTTTTTTTTTTTTATTTACTTTCTTTTTGATGGGTCAAAAAGAAAGTAACAAAGAAAAAGACCCTTAATCCCCCGAATAAAATACCTAAATTCTCACTCACCGAGCTAAGATCTGCAAACTCGGTCCCGATTTCATCGGAATCTCAAACAGTTCAGATCTTTTTCGCTCGGTTTTGCATCGAATTTCACGGTATTTTTTCGAAGGGGGTATAGTTATTTCGTAGTAAAGAAAACTTTAAATACTATATTATCTCTTTCTTAAAAAATTAAAAAGTAGTGAAAAAACGATACTGAGCACCAGACAAGTTGCCAAAGGAAAATAAAAGTTGAAACCATTACGTTTGATGCGGATGTTTCCCGGAAGCTGATCCAAAAAATGCCAGACTTTAACAACATAAGGAAAAAACAAACCCGCCAATAATAAGCTAATCCCTGCAATAATTAAAACTTGTCTCATAGCCTTTTGGCTTCTAAACTTTATCTATATTTTTTTCAATCGTGTTTTGACTTCTTGATCACCCGAATCCAGATTATCGCTAATTTGGACTCGATGATATTTGCTAAAAGCTTTTTGGACTTTTCGCCATGGCCATAAACGACTATACTATACGTGGGGCCTTTTTAAATTACTGAATAATGGAAAAATTTATTAACCAATTTGTCTTATTATGGACCGTCATTGACCCGATTGGAACCTTGCCGGTTTTTTTAGCTATTACAAAGGGCCTTGCTTCAGGTGAAAGCAGAAAAATTGCCTTTCATTCTATTATCATTGCTTCATTGACTTTAATTTTTTTTGTAGTCCTCGGAGAGTTTTTGCTGGAGGCCATGAAAATTTCTCTGGCAGCTTTTCAAATTGCGGGTGGAATTGTTTTATTTCTCTTTGCGCTGACAATGATTTTTGGTGAAAGTAAACCAGAAAGTGAACTGCAATTAATTAAAAAAAATCACGATAAGGCCATTTTTCCTTTAGCAATTCCCTCCATTGCTTCACCCGGTGCCATGATGGCTGTGGTACTTTTAACTGACAATCATCGTTTTTCCATTCCGGATCAAGCCATTACTGTGGGGATTATGCTATTTATCATGCTCATCACTCTTTTTCTTTTATTGATTGCAGCAAAGATTTTCAAAATCATCGGTCAGGGAGGTGCCAGTTTGATTAGCCGTGTGATGGGACTCATTTTAGCTTCGGTTGCCATGAGTAATATCTTGGCGGGTATATCCGCATACTTTAGAATTCCGGTTGGTTTATAGTTAAGATATCAACCTAGCCATGGCATCCCAGGCAGCCTGTACCTGAATGTCTCCGTAAGACATTTTAGATGAGTAAGGAAGAATCGCAGTGCTTACTTTCTGCTATCATATCTGCTTAAACCACTGAATATGATACAGGTCATGGCGGCGATCACGCAAGTTTTGAACAGTACCCGTGCTGCGTGCGTCCAGTAACTCTTGTAAGCTCACATCGGCCACTACGACAGTTTCGACATTGGGTGTCGTGTCTGCCGCAATGCCATCGCGCGAAAAATTGAAATCGCAAGGTGTTAAAATACAGCTTTGGGCGTAGTGGATGTCCATGTTTTCGACCCGTGGAAGGTTTCCTACGTTGCCTGCAAGCGCCACATAGCATTGGTTTTCCACCGCGCGGGCCTGCGCGCAATACCGTACACGGTTATAGCTTTGTTTTTCATCGGTTAAAAATGGCACAAAAATAATATTGGCACCTTGATCCACTAGATAACGCGAAAGCTCCGGAAACTCACTGTCGTAACAAATCAAAACCCCAACGGGTCCGCAGTCGGTATCGATTGCTGCTAAATGATCACTACCAGACATATTCCACCAAAATTTTTCGTTGGGAGTGGGGTGAATTTTACTTTGGCTATGCTTTTCACCATTTCTTAAATAGATTCCGGAAGTATTAAATAAATTTCCACTCTTATCTTTGACTGGATGCGAGCCCGCAATAATATTGACGTTGTATTTAATGGCAAGATTATAAAAGAGTTCGTCGAGTCTTTCCTGGTAAGCACAGAGTTTTTCCACGGCTTTATTGGGGGCGATTTTTTCATTTTCAATCGAGAGCAATTGCAGAGTGAACAACTCTGGAAATAATACAAAGTCGCAATGGTAGTCCGAGACGACGTCCACAAAGTAAAGCACGATTTGTTGAAACTCTTCAAAACTGTGGATGCGTCTTTGCTCATATTGAATCGCTGCCAAACGGATTTTATCGATGGATCGAGAGCTTTTAGGAGATTGCTTTTT
>JAUHYS010000048.1 GCA_030426445.1 bacterium | reverse complement strand
ATCACAGATACGGAACTAAAAAATGCCTATGGAAACATCGCAGAACACGCTCCTGAACTCACAGCGAAAATTGCCGAACAAGAGAGTGCTCTCTTTTCCTTTGCTGCAGAAGTCGAAGGCAAACTCTCTCCAAAAGCTAAACTCAATCTAAGTAAAGTCGGAGCTGGCTTTTCCGTAATTGCTGGGGTTGCCAACGGCTACCAGTTTTTAAAAGACCCTAACGTAGATAGCGCACTCAGTTTAGGGAGTAACGCGCTGGATGTTGCGTCTGTGATAAAACCTGGCTCAAAAATCTTGGGAAGAACAAATATTGCTATTAATGGGGCCATGGTCGTTTCAGATATTGCGCAGGAAGATTATGCCAGTGCTGCAATTGGAAGCATTCCTTTTGTCGCCGGTGGAGCTTGTTTAGCAATTCCAATCACGGCTCCTGCAGCTCCTGCCTGTTTTTTAGGCGGCGCAGTGGTCTCCACAGGAATAGAAGTGACCCGAACAGTATACAAGGCTTATTTAGATTCCCCTAAAGGCTTTGAAAAACGCAGCCAGCCTTTCTTTGAAGGTGCCCTCACTGAAATGAACAAGAATGAGCCCAGTCTCAATCTCAGCGAAGAAAATATTGAAGACATCGCCTACCGGCTGCGTGATCTTAACCGAGACTTCTTAGGAGCAGGTCATAGCATTGAGGCGCTAGCACAAAGCACAGGGCAAAACCCTCGAGAAATTCTGATCCAACTGATCCAGCAAGAGGACAAGGAAATCAAATCTTTTGTTAAAGACAGCATCCGAGCCGACTATGAATTCAATGCAGATCAATCTCAAATCTATTTTGAACCGGAGGCCCTGAAAAAAATAGAAGACAGCTTTACGGAAATCACTACAGAAGGGAATACAAGTTTAGGTAAAGCCATTGCCCGTTAAAAAAGTCGCCCTACTCTTAAATAAATCGGCCAACGAAAATTTTTGCGTGCTTGGGGGCCTCCCCAAGCTTGAGACATCAAAGCGTGAACTTTTTCTATAGGGTTTTGCCCTGTGGCTTCACGGTATTTTTGTGCAGCCGACCAAGTCGAAAGGTAGCCTAAAAACTCATCAAAACTCCATTTAGTTTCTATAAAAAAGTGAGGCGTGTTGATTTCTTTAAAAGGAAAAGGCAAAGTATTTAATTTTTCGTCCACAAACTGACGCTCTGGTGGCCAATAGGAGCCCAAGACATCTGCATAGTATCGGTGAATAACAGAGTCTAGCTGCGCATTCACTTGATGCAAGCCATAAACCCATACTGCAATTAAACCGCTAGGTTTGAGCACCCGTTTAACCTCTTTATAAAAACATGCATGGTCAAACCAATGAATCGCTTGGGCTACTGTGATTAAATCGATTGAAGCAGCTTGCAAACCACTGTCCTCTGCCCGAGCAACTCGGTATTCAATTTTTTCGTGCTGCACGGCACTGTCTATTTGCTTTTTGCTGGCGTCCGTCGCGATGATTTTAGAAAAGTAAGAAACTAAAGCATGGGCTGCTTGACCATTTCCTGTCGCGCAATCCCATGCTAATGTATGATTTTTAGATTGCGAGGCTAAATAGCGGTATAAATCTTCGGGGTAGACAGGACGATACTTTTGGTAATCTTGTGCGTGTTGGGAAAAATGATCTTGAAAGTCTTTCATCAAAAAAACAATGAAACTTTTTAAATACAAAGTAAAGGGAATCTATCCAAAAAAAATCTCTTTAATCGCTGGAGCCAACAAAATAAATTTAGCACTTATCCATTCGACAAAAAGCGAAAAACTAAACCAGACAGGAGCATAATCCCATCGAATATATCCATGAACTGAAAAGCGAGAATAAGAATAATCCCAAGGACAGTAACCCGTGATTTTTTTAATCAAAGCACCTGTTATGTATTCTGCAATCCAAAAAAAGATAAGATAAACTAAGCCCCTTAAAAACCAGGGCCAAGTCAAAAGCAATTGAGAAACGGGCTCAATAAAAACCAAGAGCATATAAATAGGAATCATCCATAAAAAAGTATAGCCCATTGCCTTGGAATCACGGGCTATTTCATTTTCTTGGGAACCTTCACTTTGGACTAAACTCTTTGCATGCCATGACTGCAAAAATTTTGGAGCGATTAAATCCATGATTGCAGTAAATAAAACCTCTGAAACTAAACCCAATATTGCATAAAGAATGAGCCGAATCTCAACTAAAGGATAAAATAAGCTTTTCATATTTTCTCTCTTTTATTAAAAAGGGAATCATCAAGATTTGCTTTATTAAAGTGTTATAAATGACCTATAGTCATTTGTAAAGAAATTTTTATACCACCTATTAGAGCTGCAAAATTTTAGTCAGGAAATTTTATGACCATTAAAAAAAGAGCCATTAGTGAATATCAAAAACTTCATCGCAAACAAGTTATATTAGAGACAGCATTCAATTTATTTATTCATAATGAATATCAAGATATCAGTATGGATCTGGTTGCAAAAAAAGCCAAGCTCGCCAAGGGTACTCTCTACCTTTATTTTAAAAGTAAAGAAGAGCTCTTTTTTTCTCTTAAAATTATGGAATACCACCACTGGTTTGATGAAATAGAAAAAAAAATAAAAAATCTTTCTAAAAGACCCGCTTCTAAACAAGAAAGGATTAAAAAGTTTTCCAATTTCATCACAAAGAGTTTTGAACAAAGAAAAAATTTAATTCGTCTAATTATTATCGTTCATCATACCCTTGAAAAAAATATCAATGAAGAACTTGTACTCAATCTCAATCAACAGATTGGCAATCGCCTATTACAACTGGGTGCTCAACTTGAAAATTTATTTAGCTTTCTCAATCCCAGTGACGGTGCTCGTTTAGTTTTTTATATTAAAACGATCGCTTTAGGCATGTATCAAGTATCTGAGCCTGTAGCGGTCATCAGAGAAATGGCTAATAAAAATAAAAAAGAACTCAATATCATGATGCTTGACTTTAAAAAAGAAGTCCAAAAAATGATAGAAATTTTACTCAATGGTTGGAGCTAAAAGACCTTTGCCCTTTCTATGATTTGATTAAAGTTTGTTTGGGCAGATAAAGTTCCAAAAGCAAACCCTGAGTCGTTTTGCAAACGTGATCGAATAAAAGCCTCTGAAATATAATCAGGACTATAGCGCACCAGCAGAGAAGCTTGCAAAGCTAAAACCAATTTTTCTACCAAACGTCTTGTCATACTTTGTTGAGAAGCCTCTTGATAAAAGGATGCTTTTAATTGCTTTAAATAATTTTTTAAATCCAGATGGTCGCTTGTGCCTACTTCAATTTCTTTAAACAACATTTCTAAACTTTCGGGCTCTTTTGCAATGGCTCTTAAGACATCTAGGCAATTCACATTGCCCGATCCTTCCCAAATCGAATTCACCGGCGCCTCACGGTAGAGCCGTGGTAAAATCGTTTCTTCGGTATAGCCGTTTCCTCCTAAACATTCCATAGCTTCAAAAATATGGAAAGGCGCCCGTTTGCAAACCCAATACTTGCTGATAGCGGTTGCCAAACGTCGAAAAGCATTTTCAGTTTCGTCTGATTTGGCATCGTAAGCTTTTGCTAAACGAAAAAAGAGTTGAGTCGCGGCTTCGGATTCTAAAACCAAATCAGCTAAAACATTTTTCATTAAATCTTGTTCGATTAAAAATTTTCCAAAGGCCTTGCGGTGTGTCGCATGATGCAAGGCTCGAAAAACCGCTTGGCGCATCAAAGCCGCTGAGCCAATCACGCAATCCAATCGAGTATGATTGACCATCTGAATAATGGTTGGCACCCCACGGCCTTCTTCTCCCAAAAGCATGCCCCAGGTATTTAGAAACTCAATCTCACTGGATGCATTGGAACGGTTGCCCAGTTTATCTTTGAGCCGCTGAATCATAAAAGTATTGGCCTGGCCATCGGGTAAAAAGCGTGGCACCAAAAAACACGAAAGGCCACCTGTTGTCTGAGCCAAGACCAAAAAGGCATCGGACATCGGAGCCGAACAAAACCACTTATGTCCGGTCAATTGATAGGCTTCCCCCGGGCCTGATTTTTGTATAGGAACGGCTTGAGTGCTATTAGCACGTACATCCGAGCCACCCTGTTTTTCGGTCATGGCCATCCCAAAAGTCACCCCGGCTTTTTGCGAAGCCGGTTTAAATTGTGGATCATATTGTGGAGTGATCGCTTGTTGAAACCAGCCCTGAGTTGCTTTGCCTTGATTTTGTAAAACCGGAGCCACCGCATAGGTCATGGTCACTGGACAGAGATGACCAATCTCGACCTGAGCCATCATATAGTAACAGGCTGCCCGCAAGACCTGGCTCTTCTTTTGAGGCTCCGCCCAAGGTCGACTATGCAGACCATGGGTCAAAGAAAAATTCATCAGCTCGTGGTAAGCCGGATGGTATTCGACTTGATCGATACGATTGCCTTGTAAATTATGGGTATGCAATTGAGGAGGGTTCTCATTTGCCCGAAATCCCCATTGCCATAGCCGAGCCGATCCAGCCTCTTCTCCAAAGGACTTTGCTTCTGTGGCAGCACTGGGATCTCCTTCGCGCGCTAATGTCTCTTGCAAAACGGTGTCAGTGGTAAATAAATTGTATTCTTCTAAAAGGGGAACTTGGTTGGTGACTTCGTGGGTATCGGCCTGCTTATTAAATAATTTTAACTCTATATTTGATGAGTTTGTCATAGAGGCTTATCATATCTTTCTTAAAAAAGAAAAAACTCCGTTTACTCATGAAAGTCGGACAATATAGTTTTACCTAATCAAAACAAAAATTCTTTCCAATAAAAACTCCATAAAAGCAAGAGTATTCTATCGACAAAAATCTATTTAATAACCGGCTAAACGCTTTTGCTCACTAGGTTCTTCTATTTCTGTGATAAGCTCACCGTTATGTATAGAATAAAACTTCAAAACGGCTATTTCAGAACTTTCTGGGTTAATGGGCTGACTTGCATCATAAAGTTTTAAATAATTTCTTTCATATTGACGAGCACCTTTATGACTTCTGGATGAGATGCCTAATAAATTGGCTAACACTTCTACTTGCTCATTGGGGTTGATCACATATCTCATCCCCTCAAGGTTAAACTCCAATCGGTCGTCTTGAATAAATGTCACCCGTGAAGCTTGGGGCAAACGTTGCCTAAAGAGCTCGAGAATATCAAAACGCATGGCCTTTCGATCGCTATCTCCAATGATACATGCCGAAAATAAGCCAATGATATTACTTTCACAGATTTCATATTGCCAATAAAAAGCTAATAACTCTTTCCTTCCTCGCTCGACTCCACGTTCTTTTAGATAATCATTGATCTCACTTGGAAGTAAACGCACTTTTTGCCCTTTATGAATATGGGTCGAGTTGAAATATTTTCTTAAACTTTGCGGAATATGAAGACTAGCGGCCGTATCTCGGCTCATTCGAGAATACATCCTTCTAGCGCTAAGTGTGTCGGCTTGCATGGGTCGATCTGAGTAAATAAGGCCGAGTACTTCAGGTTTATTCCAATGAGGAATAAGCTCTAATCTTCTTAATCTATGATAAGTGCGGTATTTTTTATAACGAGGGGCTATATTTTGAATATAAACCGCGTCTCCACGTTGACGGGCAAGGGCCTGCATTTCTTTTCGAGCTAATTCTCCCATACCTTTTTCTTCCATGGCCTGAAAGTATTGGACGACCTCTTCATATTTAATACGATACTCTTTTGGGCCGACCAAACGCGTACCATGACCCGAATTAAGAATGCGACGCAAATGCGGATTAATCCCGAGTTTTCTAGCCTGGTGAGGTAAAATATAACGATATCGGGACAAGTGATCGGCAATCTTCTCCGCCCATTTATCTAAATAGCTTGTATTTGTTGACGGATTGTCTGTGTGGGCACATTGAATTGGCGTACATTTTGCTCTGACTTCCATGAACAACTCCTGAGATTGTTTTATTAGAAAATTTTTAATTAATCAAATCTAAATCTAACACTAAAAATCTAACACTAAATATGATAACTCATTGTGTCATCTAAATAATGATCGACATCGTCATTCTCGGATGGAGAAAAAAATTGTTGCTAATTTTTTAATTTAATTTTAATTTAGAAAACACACCAAAAACAGTTTTTGATATCATTATATAAAAAATATAATAAAAACAATAACTTGTAAAAAAAATTGAATACGCGTTCAATGTGTTCAAAACTTTTTTTTGAAATTTTAAAAAAAACAAGAAACAGCAATCAAATGAGAGCAACAGAAATGGACTGGAAAGTCTATGCCATAGAAAAAAAGAGGGTTCAATACTTTTTATCTTTTAGATTTTAAAGGAAACCAAAACTTCGATGGCCTATTCATCTTCGACTTGAGAAAAATCATCTAAAAACTGTCTCACCGCATCAAAGCCTTCCGACGTTTCTAGCCTGGAAAAAATCCCCGCGTCAACATGGCCCGCGAAATCTTATCAATTCCCAACATTAAGGCTGCCATACGCATCGTCACTTTTTTATCTTGCGAAAATTGATAAATGGTTTGAAAGGCATGCGAGATGATTTCGTTCATCCTCTGATTGACTTCCACTTCTTTCCAAAAGAAATTCTGTAGACCTTGAATCCACTCGAAGTAAGAAACAATCACCCCACCTGCGTTTGCTAGAACATCAGGAATCACAAAAATATCTTCTCGATCATTGATGACCTTGTCGGCTTCTAATGTAATAGGGCCATTAGCACCTTCGGCAATCATTTCGCATTTTAAGTTTTGAGCAATTTCTTTAGTAATCACGTCTTCTGCAGCAGCGGGTATCAAAATTTTGACTTGAAGTTGTAATAACTCTTCATTGCTAATGCTTTGCGCCTCTGGAAAGCCCTCTAGAAAACGGTTTTTCTGAATCCAAGATTGGACCTTATTTAAATCAAGTCCCTCTTCGTGATAAATTCCTGTTGTCACATCACTGACAGCAAAAACGCGCGCACCCAAGCCAGCGAGCTCCTCTGCTGCAGCACTTCCTACATTTCCATACCCTTGAATGGCAACTGTTGTTTGAGTGTCTAATGTTTGATGCATGGCTTTTAAGGCTTCTAAAATACAATAAACCACACCACGACCGGTGGCCTTGCTACGACCCAATGAGCCTCCGATAATCACAGGCTTCCCCGTGACAATTTCAGGAATCGCATAGCCATGAATCTGGCTATAGGTATCCATCATCCACGCCATAACTTGTTCGTTAGTGCCCATGTCAGGAGCGGGGATATCCACATCCGGTCCAATAAAGTTATTAATTTCTGAAGTAAAACGTCGCGTCATGCGTTGTATTTCATTTCGAGAAAGTGGATTGGGATCGATTTGAATACCGCCTTTGGCGCCACCTAAAGGCAGATTAACCAAAGCACATTTCCAAGTCATGAGCATCGCAAGTGCTGCAACTTCTCCGAGATTGACTTTTTCGTGATAACGGATACCTCCTTTATAAGGGCCCAAGGTGTCATTATGGTGCACTCGATAACCGGACACCACACGAATACTGCCATCATCTAGTCGGAAGGGAACACTCACCAGCAGTGCCTTATCCGGAACACGCAAACGATTGAAAATATTTTCATCTAAGGAAAGTTTTTGTGCCGCATTTTCAAATTGCTGTTGAACCTGGGTGAATAAATCGTTATCCCATTCGGCTTGTAGTTTCTCCACCATGGCTTCCTCCTTTTATTATTATATAATCTTTTTACTTTCTTTTTGTATGGCCAAAAAGAAAGTAAAAAAGAAAAAAGCCGCTTTTTAAAACACGATTACTCGTAGGGGCGCCGCTTGCTGCGCCTATTTGTCTATATTTCTTTCCTAAACGCGTGACACTATAGCCAACCCTGCAATATAACCGCAAAACCCAAAAAGGCGAAAAAACCCACGACATCTGTGACCGTGGTGAGAACAATACTAGAAGACTGAGCAGGGTCTAATCCCACCGCTTTCATGCTGATGGGAATTAACGACCCGGAAAGCCCTGCCATAAATAAATTAACGATCATAGCGAGTGTAATCACCACACCCAACATGGGATTCCCTTTCCAAAACCAGGCAATGACTCCGGTAACGAT
The DNA here is from genome assembly GCA_030426445.1 of bacterium. GTDB lineage: Bacteria > UBA10199 > UBA10199 > DSSB01 > DSSB01 > JACKPJ01. The sequence goes on along the minus strand of JAUHYS010000048.1, from coordinate 2,633 downwards.
ACCAATGATGACTCCGTTTAAAACCCCTAGATAGGCTTCTTTTATAATCAACTTTTTAACTTTTTCTTTTGGAATCTGCCTCATCACCAAACCCCGCATCACCACGGCCAGAGATTGTGCCCCGGCATTACCTCCTTGTCCTGCAACAACGGGTAAAAAAACAGCCAAAACGGTAATCTTGGCTATAATGTCTTCAAATAAGGACACCACAGAGGCCGCTAAAAATGCGGTTAATAAATTAATATGCAACCAAGGCAGTCGAGTCTTTAAGGAAAAGCCCATAGGAGAAAAAGGTGTCTCGCTTTTCGCCACACCAAACATGGTTTGAATGTCTTGACTGGTGCCTTCTTGGACAGTTTTTAATAATTGCTCGGCATTGACCACACCCAGCAAACGATTTTCTGCGTCCACTACTGGCATAGCAAAAAACTTTTTTTTATTTAAAACCGATGCGGCTTCTTCTTGATCCATAAAGCCATCGAGGGTTGCAATATTTTTACGCATAATTGAATCGACTGTACTATTACGATCAGCTAATAAAATATCCCTAACTGTTAAAATCCCCAACAGCTTTTGATGGTCGTCGACAACGTATAAATAAGAGGGGGTTGTTTTCTTTTTTTCCTGCTGCCTAATTTTTTCAATGGCTTGTTTGACTAAAGTATCAGGGAAAAAAGCCAAATAAGTAGTACTCATTACTTGACCGACACTATCCTCAGGAAAGGTCAACAGTTCTGAAATTTCTTCTTTTAACTTGGGGGGCAGTGCATCAATCATTTCCTGTCGACGTTGGTCTCCCAAACCTAAAAATAAGGAAGCCCCTTGTTGTGGAGAGAGTTTTTCTAAAATCTGAGTGAATGAATCGCTAGAAATTTCCTGAATCCAATCTAAGGCTAAATGAGTATTTAAATAAGGGAGTATCTTAGAACTCGATGCCGCAGATAATTGCGTCAGTATTTTAATCGCTTTTTCATCCTCCAAAGCTTCTAAGTAATGGGCTGCTTGTTCGGGATCTTTATTAAAGTATTTTTGAAGAATCGAAAGCAATGTTTTTGTGTTAGGCATGCCTGTCACTCCTTAGTGAATAAATTAAAACACGACTATTTTTTATTAAGCTCTTCTCTGCTTATTTCTACATCGACACTTTTTGGCTGAATATTTTCTAAAGAAATATTTTTAGGAAAAGTTAAATTGGCTTCACTTAAATGAATTCTATTTTTACCTGAGTTGGCTTCTGCTAGTCGCAAAGTTAAAACCATGTCTTTTTTACTGACTAAATGAAAAGCATTGCGTGGACCGGAAAAGGTTAATTCCACCGTGGAAGGGTCGATGCGTTCGACAACCAAGTTATCCTCAAGCTCTGGATAGTCCACAGGAATCTCGAAACTTTTGTAAACTAAACTCGATTCGTGCACGAAAAAAAACCACAATAAACCAGCGGTCGCTGCAGCAATAACTTTTTCACGATAATTTTTACTAAAAAAATCTTGGTAAAACTTAGGCTTTTTGGTGGGGTTTACTCTTTCAAAATAATTTTTTAATAGCTCTTCTAAACTTTTCGTTTCTTGAATCTCTTGCAGCTTGCCTTCGTACGCGACTGAAATCTTACCTCGCTCTTCTGAGACAACTAAACACAGAGCATCACATACTTCTGACAAACCTAAAGCAGCAGCATGTCGCGTACCTTTTCGTGTCAATTGTGAAAAATTATTTGATAGGGGTAGATGACAACCCAGCTGAGCCACCCGCCCCGACTCAATTAATACGGCTCCGTCATGACCAATTGAGTGAGGGTCAAACAAACTCTTCAGTAAGGCCTCACTGAGCTTACCGTCTAGCAGAATACCTCCCTCTAAATGCCTTTGTATGCTTTGCTTACCCTTAATGACAATTAAAGCCCCTATTTTTTCTCGAGCTAAATCATTTAAAGTTCGAACTAAAATTTCGATTTCTGGACGAGATAAACGTGGAATTTTTTTCTTCTTAAAATGATAACGCGTGCTCCAAACTGCAATTTCTTCAAAAAAATCACGCAATTCCTCTTTAAAAATCACAATCATCGCAATCAGGATCACTGCAAAGAAAGCCTGTAATACGGTTGTAATCAAGACTAAATTAAGTTGATAGGCAATCAGATAAAGGAGAGCACTTAGCAGAATACCACTGAGGATAAAAGTGGCACGCTTTTTTTTAAATAAAACCAAAACAGAGTAGATTAAAAATGACATGAGGGCCATGTCAATAAAACCAATGATGCCAATTTCTTTGAGGAAAGCTAACAGACTCATCATCTACCCCCATTCTTTAATCAACGATTGCATCCACGCCTTTTGTTTTTAATAACTTCAGCATGGGTTGAAAGGCACGGTCTGCCTTTGCAAAGGCATTCACGACAAACCATTCTATGCTTTCGTTTTGTGTTAAAAAACCTACGGGCAAGGCATGTTTAGGAATCTCCGCCCGTGCCATGCTACGATGCCCTCCCGCACTTCCCAAATCTCCAAATGCCTGCTGTGCAATTTTTCCCACATGTTTTTTGTAACCATCACAACGTAATACAATCACCAATTTTTCTTCGACAACCCCACTGACTACGACCCAATGTGCATCCTGAACACGCATTAAAAACTCTG
>JAUHYS010000047.1 GCA_030426445.1 bacterium | reverse complement strand
TTCGAATCTTCCAAAAAAACCATGGTGTGTGCCCACCCAAATGACCTCTTTACTTTCGTGAGTTTTCAAGCCGAATTCGGGAGGAAGGTATAAAACGGATCGTTGATTTTTTAGATCAAAGGTTTTGTTCGTTTTGATAATACTTTTTTTGTCAGGACTCTCTTCGTATAAGGGTATATCTTTTAAATCAATAGTTATTTCTATTGGTGCAATGGCTTTAAACTCTTTGCATTGGCGACTTGGCGCAGGAGGAATATACTTATCCTCTGGATCAATGGTAGAGTAACTTTGGTGATGGTGAGGGAGCGGGTCAATAATGTCATCTAATCCTACAATATTAGAATTAGACTGGGATTCATTAGGAATCCAGTTATTGTTATAATAGTTAAAATTGGAAAAACCCGTGATACGATCATGACCCATTGATAACTCCTTACCTAAAAGATTGTTATGGGTAGCAGTGCTATAGCTTTCACTCAAATTGTGAATGATTTATATTAGAGAATAAATGAAACATCAAGGCTCGCTGCGTTATTTAGCTAGAAAAAAAGGACGGAGACACTCTTAACCTTTCTAGAAGGTAAGAGGCCCCATCCTTTTCTGCACTCCAAACTTTGTTATTTATAAGTTAAATTGAGTGATTTCTTCCAAGTTGCTGAGATCGTGAATCCAGACTTCTATTTCTGAGAGAGGGGTCAAGACACCCTCAAAAAAGAAGGCACGTAATATTTCTGAGCCACCATTTGCATTATAAACATAGGGTTTATTTAACTTCTTTAGTTCACCAAACTTTTGGGTTTCTGGATCCACAGAGAACACCGCCAAATGAGTCGTTTCTCCATTATAATCGGTATAGGGAAGGGCAAACTGTAGTCCAGCAGTATCATAAGTTAGGGCGCGATAATCTTGAAAGCCCAAACTATAAGCATGCTCATCATCAATTGTTACCTGATCAGCCAAGCTAACTTTTCCTTCAGTATCAATACTGAATAGATTGGCTACAATGGAGCCTTGATTAGGTAGCCCACCGATACCTAACAATAATTGATTGTCATTTAAAGAAGGGACGGGTTGAAGATGATATGAGACCTCTTCAATTTTAAACTCATCAAGGAGTTTTGGGTTGCTCGGGTCTCTTCGATCGACGACAAATAGAGGGTCGATTTGTCGAAAAGTAATCACATAGCCCCATGGCCCAACAAACCTTGCGGAATAAGTGATTTCGTCCGGAGCAAAAGGTCCAATTCGGCCTGTATTAATAAACTGATTGCCCGATTGCTGGTAGCTACTAAAATATGTTCCAGTCTCCAAATCTGAACTTTTATTGATAACCGGACCTTCGCAGACATCCACACATGTGGACTCATTACTAGGCCAAACTTGATGAAAAATATTTATAGTGCCTTCATGTTCATCTAAAAAGAATTGATCTTTAATGGAGCCTGGAACCTGTGCATAAGCACTTAGGTCAAACTTTTCACGTGTTTCGGGTAAGTCAAACTGATAGACTTCACTACTTCCATTATTTTTTTCGATTAAAAAAACATGGTCAGGGTTGACATGAATGAAATTTCCACCAGCAGGACTGATAATAGTCTCAGAAGAGACACTAAAGTTAAGATTGTTCAAACTTAAGTAAAAGAGTTGAGAGCGTTTCATCCACGAATAAGAACGCGTATCTTCTTCATTTTGGTAAACCAAGTGGTTTGAACAGTCAGATAAAGTTTCTTCGTTGGTTTGACCTTCGCTATCGGTTGTAAAAGAGGAAGGGAAAAGAATTTCTGAAGTAGGGGGCTTCTCACTCCCAAAATAATCTCCAGCAGACCAAACCAATGCAGCTTGATTATTTCCTTGAATAGAACGCGCCTCTTGAAATTGGCCTCTGTAACGATAGCGAAATAAAGCTTGAGGTTCACTAGGTTCATTTACTTGATAGATCACAGTGATGCCTTGTTCTGTGCTGATGTTTTCCCCAAAAAGGACTAGTAGATTGCTGTCGGTTTCGGGTTCATATAGTGTCACTAGTTCTCGGGGCTGAAAGTCTAGCTCAATACTCGAGAGTTCTTGGCTGTTTTCTAATTTGGCTTCAAAGATTTTTAATAGACCTCCGTTTTCAGTCCGCTTTGTTACATAGAGAAGGTCCCTAGAAGGGTCAGAAAAAGCGATGTCGGATTGTGTGACTTGCGGGTCGTCTACTGTGGGTTCATTAGGAGAGTTTATGGCCTCTCCTTCAGGAACTGGACTTGCTATGCCTGAGTCAAAATCTTGCTCCATAGCATTAGAACGAACTGCTGCATAGTCTTTGAGATAATTTTCGACTTCTGTACAGGAGTTAACGCGATAGAGTTTTCCCAGAGCTAAATTACCTACAGGACTTGGGTTGTTTGAACCTTGACCTCCACAAGAGCTAAGAGCAGCAAAGCTAGTGGCTACGATTAGGTTTTTGATTAAGTTTTTTTTCATAATTTCCCTTCCTTTTTTCAAAGAGTGTGCATTCTTTTAGTTTTATTTTTCTAAACAATCTTTTTCTATAAGCGATGAGAGGATTTCAATTTCCTCATCATCGTCACTTGCTTCAAGCATTTGGTAAAGATCTTCACAGTACTCGTTAGAATTTTCTTCCAGTTGAGGGTCTTCAGCATCACCACCCGCAGGGATTGGACCGCTATCGTTCGTGATTTCTGTGCCCATGCAGGAGAGAAGAGAGATCAAGAGCAGAAATATAAAAAGTAAGTTTGGGTATTTTTTCATGGCCTTAGTTCTCCAGATCAACTTTGAGATTTTTTTCATTTTTTTTAGAGGGCTGTTTCCAGGGAATTTCGCTGAGATTAAATAATTGAATATTCATTTGATAAATGGAATCTGCTTCTTGAGTGTCTTCACACAGACTTAAAATTTCACGTCGAAAGTTTTTTATGCGGGTAGTCACTTCTTTAAAGAGCCGCTGCGATATCGCAACCGTAATAGTAGACATATCTCGTAAGTGCGAAGGTGTTTCATCCATGGCCTTGAGCCCTTTGTTAATCATAACTTTATGCAGTTTATATTTTGCTAAGCGGAGCATAGTTTCATCATCCGTAGTAATGTGGGTGTTATTGACTTTGAGATGACCTTTTTTATTTCGAACGAAAACGCCTAACTTTTCTAGGAGTTGCAAGTTTTTCTTTATTTTCGAAACACTGACTTTGTTCATAAGAAAGTCAGAAATCCATTGAGGGTCTTCTTTAAATTGTGGGAGTGTGGCCAACTCTCGAATAGCAATCATGGACCAATTTTTGAAATAATCAAATTGCGAAGGGGAGAGTCGTTGTAAGTTTAAATCTTTCCGCAAGTTTCTAAGCGCATCGTAAGCATGATCTTTTTGTGAGGCACTTTTAGCCTGGTTAAATTCGACCAAAGCACGAAAGATGATAAGCTCTTTGCTATCCAGCTCCATAGCTTGTGCAATTTTTTCAATGCTGTTTTTAGAAAGGTTGCGTTTTCCATCCATGACCAACTTTAAAAAATTAGGAGAGGTAAAGCCGGCTTTTTGCATCAAGGAACGGTGGGTGACATGGCGACGGCTTTTTTTAAGCTCCGTAAAGCGGACTTTAAGAAATTGGCGGTAGTCTAAAAAATGAAAAACCTTTTTCATGGTTTCTTATTTGTGACTAAAATAAAAATTCTTCAAGTTAAAATTTTTTACTTTTATTAAAAAATAGAATACAACTATATGTTTTTTAATATAAAAAACATATAGTTATACTTTCATATATTTAATAATTTTATTTTTTAGAATACTGAAGCGTGTTATTTTTTAGCTTTGCTGGGCTCTTCGAGGCCATACAAGCGAATTTTTGTAAAGAGAGTGGACTTTGCAATACCCAGAGATTTTGCAGCCAGGGTTTTGTTCCATTTACAGCTTTTTAAAGTTTGGTGAATCAGGCGTTGTTCCATGGATTCCAGTTTTTCTAAAGCCAGTTCAGAACCTTGGTTTTCTGAGAGGGCCTCGTGAGGGAATAAAATATCTTCAGCCCCAATTTCGTTTTGATTACTTAAAATGACGGATCTTAGTAAGACGTTACGCAGTTCGCGAACATTTCCCGGATACAAATTATTTTTGAGTTTTTCTAATGCATCCGAACTCAGCGTTTTGGTGGTTTCATTAGGGCTGAACTCTTTTAAAAAGACCTTGATAAGTAAATTTAAGTCATCGAGCCTTTCTCTTAAAGGAGGAATTTGTATGGGTAAAACAAAAAGTCTAAAAAAAAGGTCTTGGCGAAAGCGTTTTTCTTTAACTAATTTTGCTAAATCTCGGTGAGTGGCTGCAACCACCCTAACATTGGCTTTGAGCTCTTGATGTCCCCCCACACGTCGATAACTTGAATTTTCTAATACGCGCAAAAGTTTAGGTTGTAGTTCTAAAGGCAACTCTCCGATTTCGTCTAAAAATAAAGTGCCTCCTTTGGCTTGGCCGAAGGCGCCTTCATGTTGTCTTTCTGCGCCGGTAAAAGCGCCTTTTTCGTGACCAAAAAGTTCGCTTTCTATCAGCTCTTTGGAAATAGCCCCGCAATTGATGGCAATAAAAGGGCCTTGATGACGTGGAGACAATTGATGAACGGCACGTGCTACCAGTTCTTTACCCGAGCCGGACTCTCCTAAAACCAGTGCGGTTGCTTCGGTAGGCCCAACCTTATTTAATAAGCCATAAAGGGTTTTCATTTGAGGAGAGGCGCCGATAATGCCGCAAAATTCATCTTGTGCTAAAGGTTCGACAACTTCGACACTGTTCTTTGGCTTTAAGCTTAATTGACATTGCCCAAGTTTTAATTTCATCCCGGGTTTAAATTTGGCTTCACGTATTTGGACGCCATCCATATAGGTGCCATTGGTGGAGCCTAAATCGTAAACCCAGATATCCTGGCCCTGGATGGCGATTTTGAGATGCCTTGAGGAGATATAGGGGTCTTTCAAAATAATGTCATTTTGTTCACCGGAACCTGCAGTGAGGCTTTGAGATTGCAGTGTGAAACTTTGAATCTTTTGTGAAGGTTGAAAAACTTGTAATTCCAATTGCTTGAGTAATAAGCCCTTAGGAGTCTTTTGCAGAACTTGTGTTTGTGCAAGGGGTTGTCGCACTCCAATCGTAGTTTCGAGCTGAGAAGGCACAGCAGGTGCTTCGACTAATTCAGCTTGCCAATTACCCAGGCTGATTTGATCGCTTAATTTTAAAGGGTGGAGTGATTTGCTTTTTCCGTTTATTAAAAGAGAGCCTTTACCGACTTTTTTAATTACCCATTGCCCTTCCATTTGATAGGTAACAGCATGTTCTCGAGAAATGTCTTGATCAGGAAGAACCACGTCGCAGGAAGAAGCGCGGCCAATCGTTAAAGAGGAAGCTTTGAGATTGATTTTAAAAAAAGAACGCCCGTTTTTAGAAAAATTGAGTTGAAGTATCATAAAATTCCTTTATGTGTATTTAGTTACACTTATCCATCCACCCAAACATGGTGTTTTAAAAAATCACTTCCACTCAAATTAAACTATCCTGTGAATATTGAACTTTATCAAAGTCGTCAAGGTTGTTTTATAGACTTTAAAGTATATTTTAACTAGGTTGAGTTAAAAAATGCGCCCGGCAGGACTCGAACCTGCTACCCCAAGCTTAGAAGGCTTGTGCTCTATCCAGATGAGCTACGAGCGCAGAGCGAGAACCTTATATAGATAAAGTCTAAAATTGTAAACCTTGAAAATCGCCAACTCTTGACAGTCTGATATTCCGCTGTTAGCTTAAATGTAGATCTATAAAGAGTATAAAAAACTTAAAGAGTAAAGAAAGACCCCCATTATGGCAAGTTTTCAAGAAGTCCTAAAAAAAACCAAGGCCGAAATTTCAGAAATGACTACCGAGCAACTTCAAGAAAAAATAAGTGCAGGTGATAAACTGGTTTTAATTGATGTGCGTGAAAAAGAGGAGCAAGAAAAAGGCAACCTTCCTCAAGCGCATTTGATTCCACGAGGTTTTTTGGAGCTAAAAGTCGAAGACATCGCACCGATTCGCGATCAGGAAATCGTGCTTTATTGCGCAGGAGGAACGCGTTCGGCTCTGGCAGCGCATTCTTTGCAAAACTTGGGGTACAAGAAGGTCCACTCTTTGATAGGGGGTTATACTCAATGGGCTAAAGAGGGAAGACTAACTGAAAAGCAAGTTTTTTTAGATAATGCACAACTGGATCGTTATTCTCGCCATATTCTCATGCCTGAAGTCAAAGAAGCGGGTCAGGTTAAGCTTTTACAGTCCAAAGTCTTTTTGGTGGGAGCCGGTGGTCTCGGTTCGCCCACAGCCTATTATTTAGCGGCAGCTGGCGTTGGAACGATAGGCATTATTGATGATGACGTGGTAGATCGTTCTAATTTACAACGCCAGATTTTGCATAACGAATCTCGTGTGGGGGAACCTAAGGTCGAATCCGCTAAGGAAACCCTGAAAGCCTTAAATCCAGACATTAATGTGATTACCTACCGCGAAAAACTCAGCAGCGAAAATGTCATGGACATCATCAAAGATTACGATGTCATCGTGAATGGCTGTGATAATTTTCCCACGCGTTATCTGATCAATGATGCCTGTGTGTTTCTTAAAAAGCCCTTAGTGGATGCGAGCATTTTTCGTTTTGAAGGTCAGGTGACGGTGCACATGCCTTTTGAAGGCCCCTGTTATCGTTGTCTGTATCCAGAACCACCTCCCCCAGAAATGGCGCCTTCCTGTCAAGAAGCCGGAGTCTTTGGAGTCTTACCAGGAATTATCGGTTGTACCCAAGGTATCGAAGTCCTCAAACTCCTATTAAATATTGGTCAACCTTTAGTCGGACGCCTACTGGTCTTTGATACGCTCAAGATGAAAATCCGTGAAATGAAGATACGTCAAGACCCCAATTGCCCCGTTTGTGGTAAAGAACCCAGTATTACCGAGCTGATTGACTACGAAGGTTTTTGTCGCCTCGCTGGTGGAGACCGCTAGTTTTTTCTTAATGAGATATAGGGACGAAAAATCTTTCGCCCAGACTTCAAGTTTAAAACATGATGTCGCAAAACTCTCCATGGTGGGTAAAATTTTCTCAATCTTCCCAAGAAAAATGTAAACTCTTTTGTTTTCCTTTTGCGGGAGGAGACATCTATACCTATCGCCTTTGGGGCAAATATTTGGACCCACAGATAGCTCTTTATGCCGTTCAATTGCCAGGAAGGGGAGCCCGATTTCAAGAGCCAGGCTTCACTCGCTTAGAGCCTTTGATTGAAGAACTTGCAAAACTTTTCTTCCCAGAATTAAAAAGTCCCTTTGCTTTTTTTGGCCACAGTTTGGGAGGTTTGATTGCCTTTGAACTAACCCGTTACCTTAAAAGAAATTTTTCTATTATACCCCAACGGGTTTTTATTTCGTCCTCTTTGCCGGTGCATTTGTATAGAAATTGGCATCACAATTATCATCAACTTTCAGACGTAGATTTATTAAAAAAAATAGAAAGCTTTGGCGGTATTTCCAAGCAAGTTTTGGAGCACCCTGATTTAATTGAAATGCTTTTACCGACGGTGAGATCCGATATGGAGATTTTAGAAACTTACCAATATCAAAACACAGAAAAACTAAGCTGCCCCTTGCATGTTTTTAGCGGAAAAGACGATACTTTAATCTCTGTTGCAGAGTTAAAGGAATGGAAACAACATAGCTCGGGTGAATTTTCTTTAAAAATTTTCCCAGGTGGTCATTTTTATTTAAACCATAAAACTGCTGATTTTTTTTCCAGCTTGAACTCAAAGTTAACTCAAAATTGTTAAGAGGCCGAAGTGTTAGGGAGAGTTCATTCCATCAAAGAAAAGTTCTTTGCCATCAGTGCAAAAAGAAAAAATATTCACCCAGCTTCGCCGTAACAACTTATGCACAAAAAAAGCTTTTTAAGACTTAAATATTGATAGAAATTTATTAAAACATCAAAACTTATAAAGTTGTCTATCGCGAATTTTTCTGACTATAAACCAGCATGGAAAATTTCATTTCAAAACATATTAGCAATTGGGGGCCTGCTTTTTTAGTCCTTTTAGGCGGTATCGCATTGATTCTATTGCTTCGTTATTTTCTCTTTGTTAAAAAAATCGCATCAAGAACAGAGAACCAACTGGGCCGACAATTATTGATGCTTGTATTAACAGCGACAATCATTGTGCTTTTCATCTTGACTCTACCCATCAGTGAATCCTTGCGCGGCCAGTTCTTAAGCCTGTTAGGGATTCTATTTACAGCAGCGATTGCTTTATCCTCTACCACCTTTTTGGGAAATGCAATGGCAGGCCTTATGCTACGTGCTGTAGAAAACTTTCGTCCCGGTGATTTTTTGAGAGCCGGAGATCACTTTGGCCGTGTCTCTGAAAGAGCTTTATTACATACAGAAATTCAAACTGAAGATCGAGACCTGACCACTCTTCCAAATTTATATTTAGTCACTAATCCTGTTACAGTAGTACGCTCTTCAGGAACCATTGTTTCGGCCACAGTCTCACTTGGTTATGATGTATCTCACAACCAAATCACAGGCTTACTTATAGAGGCTGCTGAAGTAGCCGAGTTAAAAGAATCTTTTGTTCAGATTTTAGAACTAGGAGATTTTTCGATTACTTACCGCGTGGCAGGATTTCTTACAGAGGTTAAAACTCTTATTTCGGCGAGGTCACGCCTAAGAGCCTGCATGCTAGATGTTCTACATAAAAATAATATAGAAATTGTCTCTCCTTCTTTCATGAATCAAAGACACCTAGAAAATAATCAAAAAATCATTCCAAACTCTGTTTTACACTCAAGAAAAAAAGAAAAAAATAATACCCCAGAAGAGATTATTTTTGACAAAGCAGAAGAAGCCGAATCAAAAGAGCTTTTATTAGATAGAGTTCATTTACTTACGGATCAGAAAAAAAAATTAGAAGCGCTATTGCAGCGAACAAAAAACAAAGCAAAAAAAGAAAACTTAAAACAGCAATTGTATAAACTAGAAGAGCAAATTAAATTAATCAGTTCACAGATCGCAAATATTGAAAACTCAGAAAATTAATTAGAAAGCCTTTAAGGTCAGGCTTCAAAAGTTTTGTAAAACACTCTACAAACCTTAACAAATAAAAAACATTTTTTAACACAAGTATTTACTATTGCTTTTTTAGATATATTTTTTTATCAGAAAAAAATTATTTTAATAAATATTTACTACTAAGTTTATAAATAAAATTCAAACAAGCACCATCCATTTATCGGATACCATCATGACTATGTTATTTTTCCCCAAACTAAAATTTAAAAAACTCAGTTTATTTCAACTTGTTTTTATTCTTAGCTTCAGTTTTTTTTATACTCCTCATGCTCAGGCTTTATTTCAAAATAATTTACAACCTTGCGAAGAAATACTTGTTCCTGGAGAATTCATTGATCCCATGATACAAAATTTCGGCAACCCATACGTGAGCCACGCTGTGCTTTGCAGTCAATTTAATGAAAGCTCCTATCCTGACTGTGTCACTCAATTAGATCCCGTTTTTTTTCCGCTACCCATGGACTTTGCCCCTCTTACAAATGCTTTCATAGTCAATAAAGGAAAACTCAATCAGGTAGGCCCGATTCAGAACTGCGAAAACTTAGGAGGAGATCACGAATCACAGTTTGAAACAGCTATTCCAATGAATAACGGGCTGCTGCCTTCATACAATATGAATTTAATGAATGACGCTGCCGTCCGCATGGGGACCTTACAAGCCGGAAAATTATTTTCTGACAGTAACTTTGATGATTTAGCGATGACGCTTGTCAGCCCACCATCAGAGGGTATCCCCCCTCCTGCAACGATTCACTCCTTAGCTAGTTTAGCTCAAGGGGGCTTGCCGACGGGAGAAATATTTCCCGAAGAAGCCAATATAGGTAGCGCCGTTTTTATGACAGCGACATTTGGAATAGCTATAGGAGATGTGTTAACCCAGGGTTTTTCACCTGTAAATAATAACCTTTCAGCTCAACCTGCGATGCTTTTAACAGACTGTGATCAAGATGGTTTAGACGAAGCCATCATTGCAGTAAAACACCAAAACTTACAAAACCACGAATTAGGTTTCATGGTACTAGAAAATAACGGCAATGGCATAGAAGACAATAACTTGGGGAATGATTATCACAGTCTTCCCGTACCTATTGATGAAAATAGTGTCACTCGCATGAGTTTAGCTCAAGGTAATTTTAGCTCAGATCTAAATCCAAAAAACGATTTAATCTTTGCAATTGATGCGACTTTGCCAGGAAGTGGAGCTGCGATCTTATGTCAAGATACTGGAAATTGTAGTTGGGACTGTCCTAATGATATCAACGATGGCCGCGTTTTTCCATTAACCAACGGTTATAGTAACTCAATTGCAGCGGGAGACTTTAATGGAGACCAAAGGTTGGATGTCATCGTCACCGAGAGTGACGCCGGAGACACTAATTTTATAAGATACCTCATCAATGATGGAAGCCACAACTTACAAAACTGGGATACTTTTACTTTTGAACTTCCTACTAATTACGACCTTTCATACGCAAGCGTCGTTAAGGCGGGACGCTTTAGCATAGAGGCCTACGAAAGCAATACCGATGAAGCTGCGGTCAGTATTTCGCAATTTTTTGCTATGATTGATCAACTAGAAGCCAAGATACTCGTCTACCCAAGTGATGGTAGTGGCAATATTTTAGCTCCCGTCACTTTA
>JAUHYS010000046.1 GCA_030426445.1 bacterium | reverse complement strand
AGACCTTGGCCGGGATTAGGTCCAGGAAATGACATTTTAACATCATCCCAATCGTTAAAACGAGACTCAACTATGCCTCTCACTTTAGCATTTTGACCCCATTTTGGATTTTCGACAGCTAATTTATGGGTAAAAGGGGAATCTTTAGGGTAAGCTGCTGTATCGTCAATAATACTGTTCACTCTAGCATCTTTAAGATAACCTCTGATGCGGTCTTGCGTATTAGATATAGCTGTATTTAACTCATTGCTATCTTCCATTGCTTGCTCTTTTAAAGCTCCACGTTCTTCTCGACTTGCCCTGCGGAATCTTTCGTTAGTCTGACGAAATTTTTCTTGAGCTGCTTGAACTCTTTGACGATATCGCCCAATATCGTGAGGTAAAACACTAGCATCAGCCGCATCAAGCTGACTTAAAAAATCACCTGCTCGTTTTATATCCGAATTACCTGTATTATGACTAAAAAAATCTCCTGGAGCGTAACGCTTACTAAGACTAATACCATCCAATGCCTTAGACGTCTTACGCAATATTTTTGCTTTTCCCAAAGCCATCGCAACACGACCTCCGCCATGAAGAGGATCGAGCATACCCGCAATCAGACCTACTCTTGCTTGGTTACGCGCTTTGTCACTGGCCCCTTCTCTTAGGTCATAAAGACTTTCGTCAATGTTTGCTAATAAAGCGTCTTGGGTTCTTTCGTCAGTCGCAAGCTTTTTAACTGTATTAAAGGCACCTTCAACTTTTTTAGTTGTATAGTCTTGGGCTGGTTTAATTCCGAAAAAGGCACCAGCATAAGTAGCTAAAAGAAATTTTTCGCCTTCCCAAAGCGTTTTAGCGGTATCTTTACCAAACTCTTTAATACCTTCCCAAGTACCAGCTAATTGAGCATCGCCACCTTTTTCACTTTTAAAGGCTTTCTCTAAATCAGTTGCCATCCGTTTTTTATAAGTCTCACACTTGGCTTTATAATTATCAAAAGTGTCCTCATAGCGAGTTTTATCTGCTTTTGAGGACCACTTCACTAATTGGGGATTTTTTTCGATTTTGGTAATGAGTTGCTCCGCACTTTCTAGTGACTTCATAGCACGGTGTAAATCATTAAGCTTGGGGATTTCACCTTTTGCTTTGGCATAAGCCTTATCTAAGCCTTTAAAAGCTTGTCGGACTTCATCCAATCTTACCAAAGCCTGCTCACCAGAAACCACTTCTGATTCGTAGACAGTGGCGCCTTTACCACCATTGCCGCGTCCGGTATTGATTAAAAATCTTCCACCGGCTCCATACATTTCACCCTTTTCATCGAGCTTTTCTCTTCTCTCAACAAGGCGGGCTCTTTCTTCAACACCGATATTGGAACCCAGACCGTAGCTTCCATCTTCTGCAACTAACCAGCTACCCTCTTCTCCACCTTGCCACTTAGTATCGCCATAAACCTGAGCACCTTTACCACCATTGCCGCGTCCGGTGGTGACTAAAGCACGTCCAGCACCACCATAAACGGGAGTTTCACTTGCCAAAGGATTTTCGTTTTTTATACTAGGCCCTTGTTCTTTTTAAGCAAGATCACCCAACACAACGCCTTCACCATCAGCCACAGCAGGGGCTTGAGTTTTGGATGCTGCTTGCCCTCCACTTTCAAGACCGACTAAACCACTACTTCTTTTAGCCGCTGCTTCATTGTTTGCCACTGATTTATCTGCTGTATTCGCTGCAAGTGCATCAACAGCTTGTGAGCCCTTTTGTTGTCGTGCTTCTTCAGCTTTTGCTAAGTTAGAGGCTTCTGTTAATGCATCACTAATAAACTGAATTCCACTATCGATGTAATCACCTACATTTGCCATTTTTTAATCTCCTTACTTAAGTCCTTCTTACTTTTTGTTTCTCTTAGAGGGTTTTTCCTCATCCGATGTGTCCGTTCCCACCTGTTAGAAGTAATAAGCAATGATCATGCCAAAAATAATAATAAAATACAACTATATGTTATTATTTAATTTTTTATAAATTTTAGTTAAATAGATATCATTAATTTTGGCAAAACTGCGCATTAAACTCCCCAAGAACCTGGGGAATCCTTTAAAAAATGTGGAGAAAAACCCCCGGTTCCTCCGATGTTTGTATTTAAGCGTAAAGCAGCTCTTAAAAAGTGTGCTATCTATGGTAGATAAGTTAAATTCCGCAGTGTAAAATTCGGTAGTTGACAAACAAAGAATTTAGGCAAAGATCTGGAGTGATCAACGTTACTTTCTAGATTCTGTTTCTGCAGATGCTAGGAATCAAAGCTCATAAAGGAAGCTACGAATAATATGAAACATTTATTTCGCCGCGAAATCCAACAAAGCCAGGCCTATGAACTGAAGGCTTTTCCACGACTGATTAAACTCAACCAGAATGAATTACCTATAGACCTCCCACAAAAATTGAAAAGCTCACTTGTAAAAAAATTAAAAAACATTGAATTTAATCGCTACCCATTGACTCAACCTCTAGAGTTACAAAAAAAACTCGCTCAACAATTAAAAGTCAAAAAAGAACAGCTCATTTTTAGCAATGGTTCTAATGTCATGATTCAAGCCCTTATTTTGGCCACGGCAAATCAGGGCAAGGTGCTCATGGCTCCCCCAACTTTTGGGGTTTATGAAAACCAGGCTAAACTTTTAGGAAATAAAATTTTGGCTATTCCTTTAGCAGGAAAAGAGTTTAAATTTCCCAAACAAAAATTATTAACTGCACTTAAACGCGAAAAACCCAATATTTGTTTTCTTTGTAACCCGAATGCTCCGACAGGAACCATTTTTTCTCGAGATGATCTGTTAGCCGTCGTCAAAGCTGCAAAATGTTTGGTCGTCGTGGACGAAGCCTATTATCAGTTTTCGAAACAAAGCTTGATTAAGGATTTGGCCCAACACCCAAACTTACTCATCTTAAGAACTTTCAGCAAAGGCTTTGGTCTAGGGGGCATTCGGCTCGGCTATGCCATTGCTCACCCCGAAGTGATTACCGAAATCAAAAAAGTGCTTCTGCCTTTTTGCATTCCCTCTGTCGTAGAAAACATCGCCCTAGAAACTTTAGGGCACCTAGACCATTTTGATAAACAAATCTCACTCATATTAAAAGAAAGAGAACGCGTGTTTCAGACGCTTCAGTCAATTCCACATGTCCACTGTTTTGATTCGGCAACGAATTTTATTTTATTTAAAGTACCCGACGCTCAAGCCTGCTTTACGCACTTGGTCAGGCACGGTGTATTGATTCGGGATTTTTCAAAATATCCCCGATTAAAAAATTGTCTTCGCGTAAGTATTGGCGCGCCTCAAGAAAACGATGTTTTTTTGCGGGCCATGCTGAAACTGGCTTGAGTGCGAGATGATTTCTTTTGCAGTGACTCGAGGTAAACGTGGACTCAAGCAGCAACCTCGACAGTGGTATGAAAAGTGTTGGCAGAATTGGGAACTTTTTCCCCGTTTTTCTTTAAAGCGCTAATATGTAGATGAATGGCTTCTTCTACTGTAGCTCCTTGAGAAAAACAACCTGGCAAAGTAGGTACGACGACGTAGTAACCTACCCCATCTTCTTCTTTAATAACATCAATTGCAAATTGTAGTTTTTTTGAAGCCATATTTTTTGTCTCCTCTTTATACCCATAAAGTAAACAAAAAAACTCCATTGTGCAATGCCAAATTTGAGAAGTACTTATAAGTTTATTTCTACTTTTCTATCATTGGCAAGGCACACCTGGTCAGCAACTGCACTAGCTAAATTGAGAAATTGTTGGGCTTGTTTAGAGTCTGCATCGGAATCTAAAAGTGGTTTTCCCATATCACTGGCTTCACAAATGCGAAGATCCAAGGGAATGGAAGCTAAAAAAGGAATTTTTAAACTGTCTGATTTTTTCTTCGCTCCTCCTTGACCAAACACATGACTGGTCTCTTGACAATGGGGACAAACAAAGTAGCTCATGTTTTCGACCATGCCTAAAATGGGAATCTGGACCTTTTGAAACATCGCAATACTTCGCACCACATCAGCTAAAGCCACATCTTGGGGTGTGGTCACAATGACAGCGCCGGTTATGGATAACATTTGACTTAGAGAAAGCTGAATGTCCCCTGTGCCTGGAGGTAAATCTAAAATCAGATAATCCAGTTCTTCCCATAAAACATCTTGGACGAATTGCTGAACCATTCGACCAATCATGGGTCCGCGCCAAACTGCAGCATCCTCATCCTTAATGATATAACCGATGCTCATTGTTTTAATGCCATATTTTTCTAAAGGCAGCATTTTCTTTTTTTCAGAATCGATTAAAGGCGGCGTATTTTTTAGTCCCATTAAAGTCGGTAAAGAAGGCCCATAAATATCCGTGTCTAAAATACCCACCTTAGCTCCCGACTTTGCCAAGGCCAAAGCCAAATTAAGCGCAACTGTGGATTTACCGACGCCTCCTTTTCCACTCGCAACTGCAATAATATTCTTCACTTGGCTGAGCTGGCCTCCAGGAGAGGTTTGACTGCCGGTGATTTCCCAATCAAGGGTGATTTGTAAGTCTTTGATGGCGGAGATTTGATTTAAGGCGCTACGGACAGCCTCCTCGACTTGCGAGTTAAAGGAAGAAGTGGGGTTAAGATAAACAAGTTTAAACGCGAGCGTCCCATTTTGAAATTCCAAGTTGCGGATCATATTGAGATCAACAATATTCTTTTTTAATAAAGGGTGTTGAATATTTTTTAAGACATCTTGAATTTGTTTAAATGTTTGTATTTCTTCTGCTTTCATTTTTTGCATTTCTCCTTGATTAAACTTTACAAAGGGGACAAAAATATCGACCCTACCCTATAAAATCTCTTTATTAGACTTTCCTAAAATTTACCATTAAACTCAATTTATGATTTATCTAGATAACAATGCGACGACTCCTCTGGACCCCGCTGTTCTAGAAAGCATGCTACCCTATTTCAAACAATATTTTGGTAATGCAGCTAGCCACTCGCATGCTTTGGGTTGGCAAGCCAAAGCAGCTGTCGACCATGCCCGTAAACAAATCGCAGAAGCCCTTTGTGCCACAGCAGAGGAAATTATTTTTACTAGTGGCGCAACCGAGTCCAACAATCTTGCGGTTTTAGGTTATGCTCGAGCCAACCGCGACTTCGGACGTCACCTTATCACGGTGGCGACAGAACACAAGGCGATACTGGACCCTTGCCAACAACTAGAGCAAGAAGGCTTTGAAGTCACTTATCTCCCTGTTAATAGTGCAGGACTGATAGACCTAAAAGAATTACAAGCCGCCATTCGGACCGAGACGATTTTAATCAGTATCATGGCAGCCAATAATGAAATTGGTACGCTACAAGCTCTTGCAAGTATAGGAAAAATCGCAAAAACTCACCATATTTGTTTTCACAGCGACGCCGCTCAAGCCTTTGGAAAAATTTCTCTTGATTTGCAAAAAACCAACATCGATATGCTTTCTCTCTCCGGGCATAAAATATACGGACCCAAAGGAGTGGGGGTGCTTTACATTCGACAAAAAAAACCAAAGCTTCAGCTCCAGCCTTTGCTTTTTGGAGGAGGTCACGAAAGAGGACTTCGCTCGGGAACGCTTCACGTCCCGGAGATTGTCGGATTTGGAAAGGCAGCAGAAATCGCTATGGAAAGATTTGAAAAAGATCAACAACACTTAGAAAATGTAAGAAAAACATTTTTATCTACTCTGCAAAAAGAAATTCCCGAACTTGAAATCAATAGCCCCTTAGAAAATCGCTTGTGTAATAACCTTAATCTTAGTTTTCCTGGCGTTTCTGGCGAAGCCCTAATGATGGAGCTACGCGATCTTGCGATTTCTTCTGGGTCTGCCTGTTCTTCCGCTTCTCCAGAGCCCTCTCATGTACTGAAAGCTCTGGGTTTTTCAAAGAAACGCATCAAAAGCTCTATCCGCTTTGGTTTTGGGCGTTTTAATACAGAAGCCGAAATACTCAAAGCCACTGATTTAATTATTAAAGCGATTGATAAACTAAAATCATAAATTAGAAAATTAGATTTCTTTTAATTAAAAATTTAAAGTAGGGGCGCTCGGTCATGCCGTTTTACTTACCTCTCTCGCTTGGCATAAACTAAGCCCCCCCACAAGAATGATCCTAGTATTAACTCCTCAAACTCCTTCTCCCTCGACGGGTAAAGGGTATAGAAAAATTTAAAGTGCTCTAATTAGGTTCTGCTTTAATAATGGCTTGCAGGGCAAAGTGGGCCGTCTTTCTCTTCATAAAACTAGGAATGTTTTTATTGCCTGTATGATCTGGAAACATCCCGACAAAACCAAAGGTCGTGTCATAATACCAAATATCGGGATCTTGGTTGGGCAATCTCTTCCGCTGATTAACCGGCATCCCTTTTAGAAACCCTCCTTCTGTCATGTAGCAATCAAAAGTGGGTGTTGCAGAAAGAACCTCTTCTTCTGTTAGAACATCACCTCCATTAATGACATCCCAATGATTTGGGTTGAGATGGCTACCTCCTTCTGGGCATTTGCCTTTTTTAATCTTGCTACTAATATTGATCAGACCCTTTGTATAACGAGTATCGGGTACAATGGTAAAGTCTTGCTCTAATTGAACATCATTCTCATCAAGTCCCATGAGGCGTTGAGTTGCATCACTAAAAACACCTGTGAATAAAGTTCCCTGCAAATAAGTTCGAATGCGCTTATCATTTGGAAAATTATTGATATGCTCATTGGCTGAAAGGTCTGCTAGTTGGCCGTGAAAAAAATTATTAATACTGAGCGTAACTCCTTGGCCGTCCTTTCCAGGAAAAATCATATCTCCGGTTTGACGGTCATAAAGACCAGAGATGCTATTAGGATGTTCACCTTCAATTTCATCAAAGAGAGCCATGTAAAAGTGCGAGCAACCTTTGGTACTGACAAAAGGTTTTCCTAAGTCACTCGGTTGTTCACAACTAGGGTTATTCCCTCTTTCTACAGCTTTATCCTCGTCAAGGGAATCACCGTTTTCATCTGCGCTACCTCTTAGGTTCCACATTCTAATGGTACCATTTCGACGCAATGTTTCTTGAGCAGGTTTGCCAAGTAGCTCCACAAACTTTTTTGAAAAAGCATCATGATTATCTAGGTTGTTCTCTCCACCCTGTGTGTAGGCATCTGGCATTAATAGCTCCACTTTAACCATACGACTACTACCTTCTACTGCTTTGGCCTTTAAGTCTAATTCAACAACAGGGTATTCACGACCATTGACATAAAAAGGCCCTGCCCACAGAGGTTCTCCCCCGAGCATATTACTGTCAATATAACCACCTACCACTTGGATCTGAACTGAGTATTTATAGCCCTCATCTCCAATATCGGGAATGCCTTTACTTCCTGTCAAAGCCACTCTTAAAGGGAACTCAATAGTTTGTACTTGATTATTCTCATCTATAATTTCTCTTTTTAAGAGAATATCCAAATCAGCCTTATGGACTTCTTTGATATCTGGGCCTGGGTCATAAGTTACGGAAAAACTAATCAACTTGGGATCATCTTGAGAAGCCGCTGGCAAAGTCGTTTCCCAAGAATCCGGACCCGTAAACTTATTCAACTCATCGTTATTAATAATAATTCCTGTTTCACCATCAAGCTGCCATTCATCTGGGCTTGTGCTAACTAACTCTAGCTCCAACTTTAATGGCTCAATCTCACCGATTGGAATACTAAACTTAATGGGATCTGCTGGAGCCGAATTTCCTTGACGCCGAACAGAAAAGTAATCTTTTGGTGTCGGCGCAGTAATCCCTTTAAGAGGAAACTCAAATTGTTTCTCTTCTTCCTCATCTCCAACCTTATAAGTAAAGACGACATAGCCCGTATCTTCGATATAAGCCTGGCCTTCTTCTGCTTTGATATAATTATAAGGCCGATAAATAATTCGAGTACTTAAGTGAGCTCCAGGAATTAAAGTACAAGGCGTCATGTAATTTTCTTCATTAATCTCTTCACAGTCTACACCCAATGCTGCAGGTGTTAAAGTCCCACGTTTAAACTCATGATCTCCAATGACATCACCACAATACTTGGAATCGTTATCGCTATCAAAAACCTCAATTTGAGTAATCGTAATATTCTGATCCTCTAAGGTATTTTGGATCTCGATTTGTCGCTCATCAATTCCGTTTTCCATGCAATTTAAAACGGTTTCGCCAAAGGCTTCTTTAACACCCACCAAGGCTAACATATCTTCAAACTTATCCACTGCTGCTTGAGTTTGAATATCCATAATGTCAAATTCTTCGGGACCTACATTGATTGCTTCGGGGTCTCCATCTTCGGGAGGAGGCGGTCCATCACTCGAACAAGCTTCTTCGGGAAGGCGATCTAGGTAACCTGTAATTTCTACAAGAATCGCACCTTCTTCAAGATGAGGGTTAAGTATCCCTGATAAGGGCCCCATCAAAGTTCCAAAAGTATAACCGCCCACTAGTTTGATAGGGTAAGGGGCGGATTGTTCTGGATCAACTGGCATCCCATCTGCTTCTAATGGGTCGTGGTTCCCTTCAACCACTAAGCCTGTTTTTGTAGAAAGCAAAACGGGCCCTAAATTCTCTTCACCTACCGCCCCAAAAGGTTTATCTAAGCTATGCGTTTCCACTAAGCTCATTGAAAGCATAGGAATTTCTAATTCCATTTCACCATCGAGATAGCTTACATCCGAAGTAAAAGCTTGGCTGGCTGTGATTTTGATATCGGCAGAGGGGTCCCCTCCAAAACGAATGTAGCTGGTTTTCCAACCCGTATCAGAAAGAGTAATTTTGCTAGAGTCTTCGGGATCGACTTTAAAGGCAAGAGGGCCTAAGAATGGGTCAGGCTGGCCATTAATAACATGAAGCGGGCCTTCATCTTCAGGTAAGCTAGGTCTTTCAGAGCTGACTTGAACAAAGAGGTCGGGACCACCCTCGCCGCCTTCGCCGGTGAGATAAAACATACAGTTTCCATCGCCGGATTCCCCGCTGCCAGGAGCACCTTCGCCCGACTCATTGCTAGAACCTGGCCGAGGCACAATCCCATCGACAGGTTCGCCAACTAAGCTAAAAGGAACATCCTCCCCACAAGAGACTACCATCACTGGTATCGCAATAAGGCACAACAGTATACGTAGATACTTTGAGTTCATTCTTACCTCCCGTTTTTATACATAAATCGAAAGTACAAAAAGTTTATTTAGTTTTTTACCGAGCTTGGTCTTTTCAGTTCCCTCAAACTGAAATCGAATGGTAAAACAATTTGCTGCCCTTGCTTTCAAGGACAGCAAATTGAATTGTAACAGCCCATTCGTTAATTCGGTTCAGCTTTAAGAATAATCTGTAAAGCAAAGTGAGCAGTGGTTCATTTCATAAAACTAGGTACATTAGGGTCATTGACACCTTCGGGGAACATACCCACAAAACCAAAAACCGTATCGTAATACCAAATACCTTGATTTTTATCAGGCTGATATTCGCGTAAGGTCACAGGTTTACCAGTTAAAAAACCACCTTTGGTTAAGTAACAATTGAAAGTCGGTGTCCCAGAAAGAACTTCTTCTGGAGTAAGCATATCACCGCCATTAATAACATCCCAGTGATCTGGATTAAGGTATTTATCTGGACAGGTTCCATCATCGATTTTATTACCGATATTAAGTAAGCCAGTCGTAAACCTTTCGTCAGGGACAATGACAAATTCTGTCGGTTGCTCATCAAGTCCCATCAGGGTCTGGGTCATCTGGTTAAAGACACCCGTAAACAACGCACCTCTAAGATAAGTACGAATACGATAATCAGGGTCATTTCCCAAACTTCCATTTCCTGGAAGATCCGCTAAGACAGCATGATAAAAATTACCAATCGTCAAGCTCATGGCTTCACTGTCGGGATTTCCAGGAAAAATCATGGACCCCGTATCACGATCATAGATACCTTCAATGCTCGTATTATCTCCTAATTCGTCAAAGAGACCAAAGTAGAAGTGAGCACAGCCATTACTAAAAGGTTTAGATAGATCAGTGGGCTGTTCACAATCTGCACCTGGGCTGGTTTCTTTGGCATCCGAACTGAGACCATTGCCTCCAGAGTCTTTACTTCCTTGCAAGTTCCACATCCTGATAGTCTCGTTTCTACGAATACTTTCTTGCGCAGGCCCACCTAGTTCATCAACAAAATTATTTAAAAAGCTTTCACGATCTGTTAAGCCTGCGTTTGTATAAGAGTTCGGCATAACAAGCTCAACCTTAACCATGCGATTTCCCATGGGTTGAGCTTTCATCTCTAACTCGACGGCAGGGTATTCTCTACCATTCACATAGAAAGGTCCTGACCAAAGCGGATCTGTTAAAAGACCGTGATCAATAAAACCACCCACGACTTGAATGATGGCTGAAAACTTATAACCATTATCACCTATATCGGGAATACCGATACTTCCAGATAAGCCAACGATCAGGTCCACTACAATATCTGGGCTGGCTTGATTACGCAAAGTAATCACTAAGTCAGCACTGTGAATACCCTCGTTGACACCTGGGTTATAGATAACAGGAAAACTAATGAATTTAGGTTCCTCTTCTGAGGCCTCAGGAAGAATTAAATCCCAATTAGCAGGTCCAGTAAACTTAGCTTCGGGATCGTTCTCGATTTTGATATCCAGAACATCCCAAGCATCTTCACTCGTGGATACCAACTCTAAACTGAGCTCGAGATTATTTTCCCCATTTGGCACTCCAAATTTAATCGGGTTAGCTGGCGCAACATCCCCTTGTCGTCTGACCGAGAAGA
>JAUHYS010000045.1 GCA_030426445.1 bacterium | reverse complement strand
AGCGCCTTTTACGCAGGGGGTCTCAAACCCGAAGAGCTTGTCTTGCAAAAAAAAGAAATTGCAGAAGCCAATCAAAAACTGACATCTCTAAAAATTTTACAGGGAATTGAGTCCGATATTTTAAGTGATGGCAGTTTAGATTATAGCGAAACACAATTAAAGTCGCTTGAGTTTGTGATTGCCAGTTTGCATTCGGGTTTTAAAATGGCCAAAGAAAAAATGATGGAGCGTTTATTAAAGGCAATAAAAAATAAACACACTAAAATGATCGGACATATCAGTACGCGGCTGTTACTTGCTCGCGATGGTATTGAACTGGATTACGAAAAAATTTTTGAAGCGGCTGCCGCGCATCAGGTTGCGATTGAAATCAATGCCAACCCCCATCGCTTTGATCTGGATTGGCGCTATTTAAAAAAGGCAAAATCCATGGGCGTCAAGTTTGCAATTAACCCAGATGCTCACAGTCCCGAAGGGCTGGAACATAGTTTTTTAGGTGTGGGGATTGCACGAAAAGGCTGGTTGCAAAAAGAAGACGTGATCAATACTCAATCATTAGAATCCATTCAGGAAGGGTGGAGATGAATTCAACTCAAAAAAAATCCCAGGTGCTTTTGGTGATGACTACAGTGGCAAAAAAAACCGATGCAAATAAAATAGCCAAAACTCTTCTAGATCAAAAAATGGCGGCTTGTGTTAGTGTTTTACCCGCGATGGAATCGCATTATTTTTGGCAGGATAAAATTTGTCACGACAAAGAGTATCTTCTGCTGATTAAGACCTTAAAATCTCATTATAAAAAATTAGAAAAAATTTTATTAGAAATTCACCCCTATGATTGCCCGGAAGTTTTGGGAATCGATTCAGAAAAAACCAGCTCCGCATATGCGCAGTGGTTGAAAACAGCTACCCAAACTAGTTTTTGATGTTGGGTATTTTTTTATCAAAATATTGGTTAACTGTTTCGATCAGGCTACTTAGTTGGATGGGTTTGGGGATATAACCATCCATTTTGTCTTTGAGAACTTTGTTTTTAGTACCCGATCGTACATCTGCGGTTAAGGCTAAAATAGGCACATGTGTTCCTTGTTTTTCTTCCAATTTACGAATGGCTGAAGTCGCTTTAAATCCATCCATTTCGGGCATATGTAAGTCCATTAAAATCATGTCGAAGGGTGCTTCATCCTTAAATGTTTTTAAAGATTCTTTTCCGTTATTGACTGCAACAACCTCATAACCATTTTTTTGTAATATCTCGAGAACCATACGTTGGTTGATGGGGTTATCTTCTGCCAGAAGAATTTTCGGGTTCTTTTTGGGTCTAAGTTTTTTAGATGAGTCGATGTTTTTTAATTTAAATTTTCCGCAGCGTTTTTCTCTTAATTTATATAGAAAAACATTAAACAATTCTGAACGACGAATGGGTTTGGTGAGGAAATTTTCTATCTTAAGTTCTTTGAGTCTTTGGTGGAGTTGGTTGGGTTCTGAGGATGCTAGCATCATAATACATGAGTCCTCTACTAAAGCTCGGTTTTGGATAAGTTGAGCGGTTTCAAAGCCATCTAAGGTAGGCATCTGGACATCCAGGAGAATAAAGTGATACTTTTCTCCTTCTTCTTTAGCACGAGTGAGCTCTTGAAGTGCTTCCAACCCTCCTGTAACCGCTTTAGCCTGCATATTCCAATGTTTAAGGACATCCATTAAGATACGGCGATTCGTCGCATTATCATCTACTATCAGCGCATTGAGGCCTTTTAGTTCAAAGACCTCAGTATTTTCTGTTTCTTTCATTTCTTGTGAGGCGACTTGTAATCGCAGGGTAAATTGGAAGTGGCTTCCCTTTTTAAGTTCACTATCCACCCAGATTCTCCCTCTCATTTTTTTTATCAATTCAGAGGTAATAGACAGCCCTAAACCCGCTCCACCATATTTACGAGTATTGGTATTGTCCGCTTGAGAAAAGGCAGAAAATATTTCCTTAATTTTGTTTTTGGGAATGCCCACTCCTGTATCTTTGATAGAAAAATAAAGTTCAACACTTCTTCTGTTTTTTGATTTTTTTTCGACACGTAAATTGATTTCTCCATAGTCAGTAAACTTGATGGCATTTCCAACTAAATTATACAAGATTTGCCTTAGTCGATCCGAGTCGCCAATGACATAGGGGGGGATCTCAGGTGAGATCCAACCATTAAGTTCTAAGCCCTTTTGATGTGCATTTAAGGAAAGGACTTTTAGAACACCTTCTACAGTATCATAAAGATTAAAAACAGATTCTCTAATTTCTAATTTGCCTGCTTCAATTTTTGAAAAATCCAAGATGTCGTTAATTATGACTAAAAGTGATTCAGCCGAAGATCGCGCCAGTTGGATATATTCGCGTTGTTCTTCATTGAGATCGGTGACAAGTGCTAACTCGGTCATACCCAGAACGCCGTTCATGGGTGTGCGAATTTCATGACTCATGTTAGCTAGAAATTGAGATTTCGCTTCGCTGGCGGCTTCTGCTCTTTCTTTAGCTTTGATGAGTTCTTTTTCGACAAGATCACGTTCTTCTTTGCGACTTTGAAGGTCTTGATGCATATACATTAGGCCCGTGAGGATTTCGCTTAAGGTAGGATCGCTTTCTTTTTGAATAGACTCATAGCTAATGCTACATTTTCCCTGAGTGATTTCGAAAATGTGCTCTAAAACTTGTTTAGCGATTTCTTCTCGATTCTTCTTCATTTTTTAATTGGTAAATTTTTTTTAATGCTTGATTAAAAGTTTTATGTACCGAAAATTCTTTTCCAAAACTACGGATGACAAATTTAGCGGCAATTCCCAAAATAAAATTTTTATTTGTAAAAACCGATAGATGTTTAAGCCCCTTATAAGTACTAAAAAAGTCTTTTAGAAAATAACGTTCATTAGGGCCAGGAGGAGCAGCATGAGTAAGATCTACTATAACATAAAAGCTTTCAATTTTTTTCGCTAGCTCATCAATTTTTTTTTTATAAACATTAAGTTGGTAAGTCGTAATAATAGGGGCTTCACGATAATAAATAATGTTGTCTTCGTATATAAAAACTTGTTCGTTCAGCAGTTCTTCTTCTTGAGGAGATATGTCAGGGCCATAAGCTTTTTTCTCTAAACTTGGAATTGAAGATAAAAGCGGTTCTATACTTGAAGCATTGATTGTGCTTGCCTGCGTATTGGTCTCCTGCATCATCCTCCCCCTCCCTTAGTGCTATAATGCTTTATCAAGGGGAGGAGCTGTTTGATAAGCAGCTAAAAAAATCCCCCTGTTTACTTTTTTATGTCCTCACTCTTAATTATGAGAGATTTTTACAGATTGTGCAAGAGAGGTCCTCTAATTTATTCAAATTATTGAGACCTTTTATGGTATTAAGCTATACTAGTTTTTTACGAGGTTTTGGAGTTCTCCGCGTTGATACATTTCACGAATGATATCACAACCGCCAATAAATTTTCCGCTTATATAAATCTGTGGAATCGTTGGCCAGTTAGAAAAAGTTTTAATACCTTCACGAATAGCGGGGTCTTCAAGGACATCGACTGTTTCATAATTGACACCTAGTTGGTTAAAAACATCAATCACGGCTGCGGAAAAACCACATTGGGGAAAATTGCGATTTCCTTTCATGTAGATAAGGATTGGATTTGCGTTGATTTGTTGATTGATTTTTTCTTGGGTTGGATCCGACATTTTTTTTCCTTTTTATCTTTATTGATTATATTTTACTGATTTTTCCATTGTTCAGGAGTGTAAGTTTTAAGTGCTAATGCATGTATCGTTTCTTTCATGAGATCGCCAAGGGCTTGGTAAACTAATTGATGTTGTTCAATCATGCTTTTACCTTCAAAAGCAGAACTAATGACCAAAGCCTGAAAATGGTCCTGGGTTCCTGTTAAATCTTGCACCTCGATTTCTGCACCAGGCAAAGCAGAACTTATTTTTTTTTGAATTTCCTCTGGATGAATCATTTTTGTCATTCCTATCTATATTTTGATTTTTCATTTATCCTTAGAAGTTTTGGTAAAAAATATCAAGGTCTAAGAAGGTCTTTTAATCTTAGTCAAAAAAAAGGCATCTGTTTTTTAATAAAATAAAAAATTGCTATTAACTTCAATCTCTTACATAATTCTTGCATGCCGCGTTCTATTAAATATCTCTTCCTTTTTTTAAAAGAGCCTGCCTTTATTTCTTTAACCGTGGGTGGAAATCTTACATTAATGATTGCCTCAATATTAGTTTATTTTTTGGAAAGAGGGTCGGATTCTTCGATTAAGACCTTTTTTGATGCTGTTTGGTGGGGAGTGACCACGATTACGACCATTGGTTATGGGGATGTGGTTCCCTCAAGTTTTTTGGGGCGTCTGATAGGTTTGATTTTAATGTATACAGGAACGGTGATTTTTATTGCCTTTACGAGTCTTTTTGCAAGCTATTGGATTCGTGTGGCCATGGAAAGGGATATTGAACCCTTAGAAAAAGATGTTCAGCGAGAGCAGCGGCAGCTTAATCGTATCGAAACCTTATTAGAAGAGATGAACCACAGATTGGATGTGCTAGAAAATAAAAAAAAGTAGCTTTAGACAGAGCGGTGATTATTTATTGATCACTGGATTGCAACAAGGTGAGCTTATCTTTAGCGATTTCTAGTTTATGGTCTAATCGAATTGCTTGGCTAAATTGTTTTCTAGCAAGGGTCTTCAGTTTTTCGATTTCTTCCTTATCTTTTTTAGCATCATATTCTTTAGCGATTTTAATTAGAGTAATGCCTAGGCGATTATAGCTTGGAGCATAATAATTATCCAAAGTGATGGCTTTTTCCGCTGCTTTTTTTGACTTATTTAGATAAGCCATGCGCGCTTCTTTATTTTCTTCTCTTTGCGCAGATTGAAAATAGCGATAGCTCAAAGAGTGATAGGCGTAAGGGTTGTGTGAATCAAAGAAAAGGGCTTCCTTAAGCAAGGTAATTGCCTCTTTATGCGTAATCAATTCGCTATTGGATTGGTTCATTAGATCCACAGAGGCGTACTGTCTTAAATTGAGTTCATAGTAATTCGTGTATTTTGCTCGAGACTGAAAAGTATAAATATGTGTTAAGTCAAAAAGACGGCTGTTATTACCAGAAAACTTTAACTTTAAACAAATATGAATCTGGTTTTTGGTATAGGTATCCTGCCCCGTTTTTTTAGTCACAGCAACATCATGATCCGGGCCTTTGACTAATACGAAATGAGGGTTGAGTCCCATTTGTTGAAAAACATGGTAGAGAACTTTATGATTTTTTGTGCAGGAGCTGACATTTTTGTTATTTTCATCTTCGACGGCTTTAAAGACTTGTGCTGCACTTTTTTCTTCGTAGATCTCTTTATTCCACAAACAAGCTCCCAGACCGCCCTGTTTTTTTAAATAGGACTCAAATTGTAATAATAGATTTTTTTCTTTCTCATCACTTTCCTGTGACACTAAAGATTGATACCACTTGGGAAACGATTGATGATATTTTGTATGAAAGGCTTTTGCGTTTTTTTGTCCAGAATTGGGAGCAAGTACAAAGTAAAAGGCTAATACCGCGACGAGACGTTGATATTCACTCGGGTTTTTTTCTGCGGTAATATTATTTTTGGCTAGAAGTTGATCAATAGCCTTTTTTGCATGATCGATTTTTTTTCGTATTTTTTCGTCGACTCCCTTCGTTGTACTAAAATCATTAATGAGCCATGGAACTCCCGAGCCTGGGCTGTCTGGTACTGTAAACAAGAGTTTTAAACTATATTGTGTAGCTAGATCGCTGGGGTTAGCTTCATAATAAGCAAAGAGGCCATCCATTAGTTCGTTTCTGTGAACAGCTTTACTATTAGTATAGTTGCGACAGGATGTTTTGCCTTCAAGATTTTGCTTATTTTGATAATTATAGTTGATATGACACCAGCCTAAAGAAGCAAAATCTTGAAGCTTTTTATCTGAATGCTTGAAAAAGTCATTTGAAGCAGTTCCAAGCCGGGATTGTACCGAATGGTCTTGGGGAACGTTTTTATTTTCGATAGAGAATAATTCCCTAAATAATTCGGATCCAATGTTAGATAAGTTTGTCGATTTAAAAATTGTCACGAGACACCCACCAAAAAGCAACGGTATTATTTATTTTCACTACTCTAGATAGTTTATCCATAACAATAACAATCTGTTCGTTATTCTAAATGAAGTATTTAAGTAGTGAAACCTATTAAGCTAACATTATCATCGGTTCATTTTGACTTATGTTGTCATTTTATTTTAAAAAATTTTAAAATCACTTATTAACTAGATAGTTACTGATTATCAAGGTCTTTTATTTTTCAACGCAAATGAGCGGGAAGAAGAAGTGTATAAAACACAATATACTGTATGTGTCAAAAAAATGACTACTATATCTTGTGGTTTGAGGGCCTTTTCCTGCTTTACATAAGCAGTAGGTCATGCTAAGTGCTCATCCCAATTTGGAAATTTCACACCATAAAATGATTAAATTCGACAGAATTTTAGAAGAAAAAGTAAGAGGAACTGCCACTTGAAAATTAAAAGGCTCGAATTAATGGGTTTCAAGTCCTTTCCCGATAAGACCGTCTTGCATTTTCAGGAGGGGATTACCGGTGTCGTGGGTCCAAATGGCTGTGGAAAGTCTAATATTGTGGATGCCATCCGCTGGGTGATGGGTGAAATGAGCGCCAAGCACTTACGTGGTAAATCCATGGAGGATGTGATTTTTTCGGGGACCACTCAACGCAATCCAATGGGAATGGCTTCCGTGACCATGGTTTTTTCGACAGAAGACGGTCGTGTTCCCAGTGCCTATGCTCATTTTAGTGAAGTGGCCATCAGTCGACGGCTTTATCGATCCGGAGAGAGCGAATATTACATCAATCAAACGCTCTGTCGTTTGCGAGATATCCATGATTTATTTTTAGGTACCGGTGTGGGGATGCGTGCCTACTCTATTATTGAACAAGGTCGCATCGGTCAGGTGATTTCAGCAAAACCCGAAGAACGCCGTTTAATTTTGGAAGAAGCTGCGGGCATCAGTAAGTTTAAAAACCGAAAAGAGGCCGCCTTAAGAAAAATCGAGGCCACACGCGCTAATTTACAACGTCTTGCGGATATTATCAGCGAGCTTAAACGTCAAATTAATTCTTTGGACCGGCAGGCTCGTAAGGCAGAGCGTTATCAAAAAATCCATCAGGAACTCAAAGAGATCGAGCTTCATTTAAGTTCGCTCGATTTTTTGTCTTATTCGCAAAGCAGCGAAACTTTAGACAAGGAAGTTTCCCGTCTTCGAGATTTGGAAACTGAAGTTTCGACCCAAGTTGACAGTTCAGAAAATCAATTAACCCAAACCCGCCTTTCTCTTCAGGAAAAAGAGGCGGAATACATGAAACGACAGGAGCAACTCTATGAGAAAAACAACTCCATTCAACTCCATCAGACCCGTATCGATTTTAAAACGCGCGAGATCGAATCGCTGGGTGAGCAGAAACAGGGCGCTCTCCAAGAGATTGAGGTGGGTAAGAGTCGTTTAGCCAGTTTTGACAAAGAATTAAAAAACTACGAACAAAGTCAAGTCCATGCCGAGGAAGCACTTCGGCTTGCTAAGACGAATTACCAAAATCTGGAAGCCCAGCTGGCAGAAAACGCAAAAAAAGAGCAAGACTTTTCGGAAATGCTGGAAAAACAAAACGAGCGAATCTATCTTTTAATGAAAACGCTTTCCGAAAAGACCCATCGACTGGAAAATTCACAAAATCGCAAGGTTGAACTCAATGAAAGACTGGGTAAAATATTAAAAGACATGGAGAGTTTGGAAAAAAACCTCCAGGAAAAACAGCGTCAAGAAAAACGCCTCCAAGGTGAGTTAAGCCAAATGCAGCAAAGCAAACTGGATTTGGATGCTCAAAGAACAAGTCTGGAAGAAACGCTCTCAAAACAAAAACAAAGTTTGCAAGCACTGACCGAAAGCTTCGA
Source organism: bacterium (assembly GCA_030426445.1). GTDB lineage: Bacteria > UBA10199 > UBA10199 > DSSB01 > DSSB01 > JACKPJ01. The sequence continues at coordinate 2,831 of JAUHYS010000045.1, read as the reverse complement.
GGCTTTTAAAAATGATTTATCATTCAAAGCTTCTCGCTTGAACTCTCTCAAAGAACTCCAAAAAAGCTATGAGGGTTATGAAGAGGGCGTAAAAAATATTTTAGGACAAAGGACAAATCTCTTTAAAGACGAAGAGGTTTTAGGGACGGTTGCTGATTTTTTAGAAACCGAGTCTCAATACGAATTAGCAGTCAGCGCAGCATTAGGAGAAAAGCTCCAATATGTTGTGGTAAAAGACTGTGACTCTGCCCTTAAAGCGCTTGATTTTCTTAAAACACAAGCCAAGGGACGGTCTGCCTGCTTACCGGTGGAGTTTTCTGCTCTGCTTTCAAAGTCAGACTCCTCTTCAAAATTAGATGAAAATTTAAAATCAAAGGTTTTGGGATCTTTAAAAGATTATATCAAGGTTAAGTCTGGCTACGAAAACTTGGCAGATTTCTTGTTTGCCGAAATTTACTTGGTCAAGTCTTTAAAAGATGCCCTAGAAATTTGGCAAAATCAAAAGAATTGCCCAGTATTAGTTAGCTTAGAGGGAGAGGTCATCAATCCTATGGGAGTGCTTTTTGGCGGTTCGCAAAAAAGTCACCCAGGTCAAGCCTTGCTGGAAAAGAAGCGCGAGATTAAATCTCTGGAACTTGAAGTCACTGACTTAGAAAAAAAGCGAGAAGAACTTTTTCAGGAGTTAGAAGCTTATCAACACCGCATTAAAGTCATGGAAAAGGCTTTAGAAGATTTGCAAAAAGATACCCATAGTGAAGAAATAAAAAGCGTAGAGTATCAACAAGGCATTCAACATGCTCAAAACGAAAATCGCCGACTCAAAGAGCAGCATACACAACAAAGTAATGAAATCTCTGCTTTGCGACAGGAAGATACCGATCTTAAAAATCAAATTATCGAACTGCGTAAATCCATTGCAGAACTAGAGTCCGAACGCGATGCCTTGCAGATCTCCCAACAAGAGTTCAAAAATCAATTACTGCTTGCCAAACAAAGTTTAGAAAAAATGCGTGCGGATTTAATAGAAAAAAAATCTGAGCTCATGCGTTGTGAAAATCAACAGCAGAGCATTGCAAAAGATACTCACCGTCTGAGTGATGAAAAAAATCAGATTTTACAAAAAATCAGTGAAAAGGAATCCAGCATATTAGGAGCTGATCAAAAAGTGAATCTCTTGCAAGAAGAGGTTGAGGAGAGTCGTCAATTGCTTGCCCAATGGGTGGGTCAAGTCCAGGGAGAAGACGAGTCCATCCGAGATTTAAAAGATTCTTTACAGGGTTTTCAAAACCAGATTCAACAAGGTGACCTGGGGCTTCGTCAATCCAGAAACGAGCTGCAACAATTGCGTCAGGATTTGCAAGCTAAGTTAGAAAGTTTAAATCAGGCGCGCACCCATTTACAAATTGTAAAAGAACAGATTTTCGAGCGTTACCATCTCGATCTTGCTGAAGTTTCTTTGCAATACCAGGGTAAGGAGATAGACCGCGAAGCTCAAGAACCTTATGCCAAGGAACTCAGAGAAAAACTAGAAAAGATGGGGCATGTCAATTTAGGCGCCATCGAAGAATACGACGAGCTCAAAACCCGGTATGATTTTTTGCAAAAACAATATGACGACTTGGAGCATTCTTTAGAAAAACTCCTGAAGGCATTACACAAAGTCAACCGTACGACTAAAAAACACTTTCAGGAATCCTTTAACAAGATCAACGAATTGTTCCAGCAGGTGTTTCCTCAATTATTTAAAGGAGGCAGTGCTGAACTGCGTTTAACCGATCCAGAAAATATTCTGGAAAGCGGGGTAGACATTGTGGCACAGCCTCCAGGTAAACGTTTGCAAAATGTTAATTTGCTTTCTGGGGGAGAAAAAGCCCTCACTGCGATTAGTTTGGTTTTTGCAATTTTCTTGCTGAAGCCTTCGCCTTTTTGTTTACTCGACGAGGTGGATGCACCATTAGATGATGCCAATATCGACCGTTTTAATGAAATGGTCCGTTCTTTAACCGACCGTTCGCAATTTATTCTGATTACGCATAATAAGCGTACCATGGAAATGGCAGATATTTTATACGGAGTGACCATGGAGCAGGCGGGGGTCAGTAAAATGGTGAGTGTTGAGCTTAAAGCAGCCAGCTAGTAGCCCTTTCTTCACCACCACTTATGGCAACGTCATTATTTCCTTGCAAAAAATCTCAGAAAGCATTTTTAAGTATATGAAATTTGCGAGAGTGGTGGAATGGCAGACACGCTAGGCTTAGAACCTAGTACTCGAAAGAGTGTGGGGGTTCAACTCCCCCCTCTCGCATTATTTTTTTGAAACGAAAGGTTTATAAAACGTGAAAGTAGAAATCGAAGAACTCAGCCCTATTAAAAAGAAATTAAAATTTGAAATTCCCCAAGAGTCCTATCAAAAGGAACTGGATAAGGCCTTTAAAAAGTTACAAAAAGAAGTCAAACTAAAAGGCTTTCGCCCAGGTAAAGTTCCTAAATCTATTTTAGAAAAACAATATGGAGCGCGCGCGCATACCGAGACTGTACAAGAGCTGATGGATCGGTCTTACCGTCAGGCTCTTCAAGAGCATAAAATTTTGGCCGTCGGCATGCCTAAAATAGAGGACGTCAAAGCAGGTGAAAATGAGCCCATCCAATTTAATGCAGAGGTCGAAGTTCAGCCTAAGGTTGAAGCAAAACATTATGAAAAAATGAAACTCAAGAAAAACTCAACCCAGGCCACTGAGGAAGAAATCGAAAAAGAGCTTAAAAACATTCAACAGGCCAAGGCCCAATGGATTCCATTAGAGAAGGGTCAAATTTCCGAAGAAGGTCACCAA
>JAUHYS010000044.1 GCA_030426445.1 bacterium | reverse complement strand
GTACGATGGATCAGATCAGGGCCTACAGCAAATTATCCGCAGAAGAAAAATTCCGTTGGCTCGAAGAAATGTGGTACTTTAATTATCTCGTGCGTAAACAAAACCCCAAAATTGCAGAAATCCAGGACAAGTTTCGTTGTGGTGACATTTAAGTATATAGCTTTGATCACCTTTATAAGATATTCCCCGACCAAAGCTCTTTTAAAAAATCTTGCCAGGGTAAGACGGAGATTTTACCCAATTGTTGAGGCTTTCTTGCTAGACTAATCACCAGGGATTTTTTTACCTTACCTTGGTCTTCTTGAAAAAGTTTAAGAGACTTAAGATCGGTTTCGTGGATGCGGCTGGAGGCCTTGATTTCTAAGGCGACTTCCTTCTCATTTAAAATAAAATCCACCGCTTGATTGGTGGAAGTGCGCCAAAAACGGATTTCTAATTCTGCTTGTCGATAGGCACGATAAGCCATCAGTTCGAGAAGAATGAATTGTTCGAAGGCCTTACCAAATTCGGGAGTAGAGATTTTGGGGGCTCGCCTGGCTAAATAATGAGTCACTCCAAGGTCAAAAAAATAAAATTTTTCGGTTTCGATCAGACGGCGGTCACGTGATTTTCTCCAAGGCTGCACTCTAAATCCCAAAAAGGTGTCTTCTAAAATCTGAAAATAATGGCGCACAATTTTTGCAGAAACCCCTGTTTCTCTGGCCACATTGCTATAGTTGAGTAACTCTCCACTGGTGATAGCAGCGATTCTTAAAAAATCGTGAAAAGCTGGCAAGTTTTGTACGGCTGCTTCTGCGGCAATCTCTTCTTTTAAATAATCCGCAAGATAAGCGCGCAGCTCCTCTTGTGGGTGCTTCGAAAGATAATGCGAAGGCAATAAACCCGTCACCATGATTTTTTCTAAATCAATCTTTTCGATTTCGGGAAAGCACAGTGGGGTCATGTGACGGCGCCAGGCCCGCCCTCCGAGCAGATTGGCTCCGCTACGCTTGAGCTTTCGGGCGCTGGAGCCCGTTAGCAAAAAGGCTAGGCCTTTATTTTCGATCAGCCAATGGACTTCGTCCAGTAAAGCGGGAACTTTTTGTATTTCGTCGATGACGATGAGTTCTTTTTTAGAATGATTTTGAAAGCGTTGACGCAATAAAGCCGGACGCGTGGCATAGTCTGCGAACTCTTCACTTTTGAGCAGATCAATGAGAGTGGCCTTTGGCAGGTGCTTGCGAATCCAAAAAGATTTCCCTACCTTGCGAGGCCCCCAAAGAAAGGCTGATTTTCCTGCAGGTAAATTAAGCTGAAATAGCCTTTGGATAATTTTTCCCATTAGGAAAGATTATCTAGATAATTTTCCCTAATCAAGAATAAAATTATTTAATATTTTTGATTGAAGGATGATTAAAAGAGATTGCAAATTTTTACCCCACGTGCCTGCGTCGTTAAATTTTGTCGGACTATATTGTGGAGTTATTTTGTGAATAAGCAGGGGAAGGGCCTAAAAACTTCAAAGTAAAGACCCCATTTCGACACTATCCACCCTCCAAGTTTTTTCGCTCATCTGGCGCAGCTCGCGTTGAGGAGTCATGAGTAATTTTTTAAGAATGCGGTCTGGACCAATGAGTTTTTCTATTTCTTGAAAGCCTTTAATTTTATTTAAAGCAGTCGGGCTTAGTTTACATTCGATTAAAGTTAATTTTTCTCCCACTGGAATGACAAAATCGACCTCATGGCCATAGTGATCTCGATAAAAATAAAGATTGGGACGCAGGCCTTGGTTACTATAATAGCGAATGATTTGCCCCAAACTATGTGTTTCAAAAAAGGCCCCCGCGAGATGGCTGTTTTTTAAATCTTGAAGAGTACGGAATCCAGCCAAATAACTCGCAAGCCCTGTATCCAAAAAATATAACTTAGGGGTTTTGACAATTCTTTTGCCAAAATTTTGATAATAGGGCTCCAATAAATAAATGACATTAGAACTCTCTAAAACGCTGAGCCAACTTTTAATGGTATTGGGACTGACTCCGATATCACTGGCCATAGAATGGTAAGATAACAACTGCCCGGTTCTTAAAGCACTCAGCCTCAAAAAACGGTTGAAATCGCGCAAATTACGCACCTGAATGATTTGGCGCACATCACGCTCAAGATAGGTTGCCAGATAGTCCGCATAAAATGGCTCGGGGGCTAAATGCTTAGCATGAAGTTCTGGATAACCTCCTTTCCAAATCCATTCCCATAAAGCGCTTTCGTTTAATTTTTTCTTTTTCCATTTTTCATACTCGCGAGCTGAGAGAGAGTGACATTCCAATACGGCGCAACGACCCGCAAGACTCTCGGAAACTTTTTCCATCAATTGAAATTTTTGCGAGCCGGTTAATAAATACTGTCCGTTTTGATTGCGATGCCGATCAATGTGTTGCTTGATATAGCGAAAAAGTTGGGGCGCATATTGCACTTCGTCAATGATACAAGGACTGGGATAATTTTGTAGAAAGGCCTCACCAGCTTCCTCGGCTTGCTCTGCCTCAAGGGGTAAATCCAAGGTCACATAATTTGCTTGAGGAAAAACACGCTTCAGCAAAGTCGTTTTACCTGTTTGACGGCAGCCAGTCACAATAAGAGAGGGCCTTTTTTTAGCTATTTTTGATAAAAGTGTGCTAATTTCTCTTGGAATCCACATTGTGGGTAGTTTGCAATACAATTAATGAAATTTCAAGAATTAAAATATGAAGAAAGTTGACTTTCGCCATGCACAAAAAAAACATTCAACAAGCGATTGTTCTTGCAGCCGGTTTGGGGACTCGTTTGCGGCCATTAACGGATTGCATTCCCAAGCCCGCCTTGCCGGTGGGAGGCCTGCCCATTATTTTGTACAACCTGATGCTACTCAAAGAATCCGGCATTCGTCGGGTGACCGTCAACCTTTATCACCAGCCTGCGGTCTTGGTAAAAATTCTTCAAGCGGCAAAAAGGCTCAAACTGGATTTAACTTTTAGTTTCGAAAAAAAAATTTTAGGCACGGCCGGAGGGATCGCTCAGGCCCTGCGCAAAATGAAGGACGAAACCACGCTAATTATCAACGGGGATATTTTAACGGATATCTATTTAAAAAAGTTTATGGAGAGCCACCTTCGCTCTAAGGCCCTGGCCAGCTTGGTGACCCTGCCTCCGCAGCGTGTTCCCGTCAAAAAATATATTTATTATAAAAGAAATAAACAGATTATCAGCATTGACCGTCGCGCTCCCTCTGGGCCATTCATCAAAGGCATCTTTGCCGGCATTCATATCCTGGAGCCTCAACTTTTTAAAGACTACCCATTAGGTCAATTTGGCTGTGTCATCCGACAGGTTTATCTTCCTGCCATTAAAAAGGGGTTGGAGTTTCGAAGCTGCCCTTTTCGTGGAGAGTGGTGGGACTTGGGAAAATTTGAAACCTTAAAACAGGTCGATCAAAAGTTATGGCAGCAACACACGGGTAAAAGGGTCCAACAAATAAGAAGACAGCTATTTGCATGCTACCCTCTTTCTTAGTAAAGACAAGTGAACACATGAACTGGACCATCCAAAAAATCATCAACTGGAGTCAAAACTACCTGCAAGAAAAAGGCGTGGAAAACCCTCGCTTGGATGCGGAATTACTTTTGGAAGAGGTGCTGAGTATTTCGCGCATACAACTGTATACGCAATGGGACCGGCCGCTCAATGCCGACGAGCTGGCAAAATATAAAGTCTTGATCAAACGCCGCGCACAACGTGAGCCGCTAGCTTATATTTTGGGCAAACGAGAATTTTATAGCCTCGACTTTAAAGTCAGCCCAGCGGTTTTAGTACCGCGACCCGAGACCGAAGAGTTGGTTGAACACGCGCTCCATTTTTTAAAAGCACAAAAAGAGGCCCCCTTAAAATTACTCGACCTTTATACGGGAAGCGGCTGCATCTTGACCAGCTTGCTAAAACATTTACCAGCTAGTTTTGGCACTGGCGTGGATTGCTCTGCTGCCGCGCTTGAGTTGGCTCAAATTAATGCGGTCACCCACCATGTCAACGAACGAGTCGACTGGTTAGAAGCCGACTTGTCCCAGACTTGGCCAAGCAAAATATTAGAAGCCAAGTTTGACCTGATCACCGCCAACCCTCCCTATATTGCTGAGGCAGAATGGACAACACTACAAGAAGAGGTTCAATTTTACGAGCCCAAGATAGCACTGATTAGCGGCCCCCATGGCAGCGAAGCCTATGAGGCGATGCTACAAAATCTCGAGAAAATTTTAGCACCCCATGGCCTTTTTATTTGTGAAATCGGTATGGATCAAGGGCTGACGCTTCAACAAAAAGCCCAAAGCCTGCTGCCCCAATGGAATACCTCAATTTTAAAAGATCTCTCCGGAAAAGATCGCTTTTTAAAAATGATGCGATCTTAATCCATTCTATTGAGTTAGTAATCGCCCCCTCAAAATTGAGTGTTTTTCTGTGATACTTATATCTTCCTTGATTGATGACTTATCATGACCATATAAAGGCGCTTATATACAGCAGTTTCATGCTTTTTAAGTCTTATCTATTTAAACAAAAGGAGTCATTATGAATAAATTCGTTTTAAGTCTATTGGTTTGTATTACTATGGGCAGCTCTTTCAATGTTTTTGCAAAAAAGGCCTGCCAGGACCCTTCGACTATGGTCCCTTTTGGCCAGGTGATGAACCCTGCTTTTGTCAAAAAGTTTAAAAAATGTCCGGTGACGACAGAAGCCGAGTTCGTTACTTTTGGTGTCTTACCAGGAGTGCCTATTCCAGGAAAAATGAAGAAAAAAATCATCATCCAGGCAGTACAACCAGGCACGCTGACAAATAATACTTTGATGCCTGGTTATTTGGTTGGTCTACCAAAAAAACTTTCTGATCAAGTATTTAATCTAAAAAAAGGACAAAAAATAAAGCTCAGGGGAGTGACCTATCAATGGGGACTGACCGCATTTGCTGCGGCTATGAGCGGACACCATAACACACTTCACTATTTTTTAGCTTCCTCGGTAGAAGTCATCGAATGATTTCTGTCTGAAATAAATAAACTAAAGTTATTTAATATGAATAAATTATTATATGTACCAAACTTTAATCATTAGCTCTGTTGTTGCTTTGATCGCTTTGCTTGTATTAAGCTTTCTCTATAAATTTGCTCCCTATCGTTTGATCGAAAACAAAAAACCTCGACTTGATTTTTTGCCTAAATACAAAACAAGCATTCGTTGTGAGCACTCTTTAGAAAACTTAGAAAAAATGCTTGCTGAGTATGGTTTTAAGAAATCAGGTGTTAAAGACGGAATAACCTATTTTTATCGCGGGTCCTTATTAGGTGATTTTTCTATCAAACTTATCAAAGTAAAACTCGGCATACAGGTGCTTGATAAGCAAAAAATGGAAATTAGTTTAGCAGCCGCATGGTTTATCGCCTTCGATACTGGAGATTTTTGGACCTTTATGAAGGAACTAGGAAGCAAATTAGAAAACTCCTCTAATTAGCTTCCATCACTTTCCTTTCATAATAGTTTGTTTATACTCAACGCCCCGCTTTTACTCATGCAATAGCACATTGGTATCGATCACATATTCTGAAGGAACCGTATTCGCGCTGGCCGGCGGTGGTGGCGAATTAAGATAAGCTTCGCTGATGCCTGCCAGCTCCAAAGCAATCGCTGCATAGCCCGAATTAGTATGGCTTTGGGGAGCACCCGAGACTCGCTTTTTTTCTGGTTTTTCTGAACTTTGGATGGACTCGGACATTTCATAAAAAAGTTCTGGTGGAATGGCCTCGATCACACTTTGAGGGGCTTGATATTTTAAAATAGCAATGATTAAGGCCACGCTGGTACCGCGATATTTATCTTCGATGCTACTGATTTGACTTTTGACATGAGACCAATCGCCACTTTTAGCGGCATTAGCCATGGCGTATAAAATCGCCTCGGCTTGAGTTTGATTGACACTTTTATTGCCACTGTAGCGTGGGCTTAAATTTCCATTAAGGTATCCCACATAAGAGTTCAGCGCATTACTGGCATCGATTTTACGCTGCTCTGCTTGGGCTTCCTGAGCCGCTAAGGCTGCCTCTTGATCCGCTTGAGCTTGCGCCGCCGCAGCGGCTGCCGCGGCTTCGGCTGCTTCGACTTTTTTGACTTCTTGGAGATGCGCTTGGTAGCCATCGATATTTTGTTGATAGCGATCAATGACTTGATCCAAATTTTGGGTGTCCAGTTGCAGGCCCTCTCGCGACAGATTGTCTTCTAAAGCATGGTAGAGGGTCTTTTGGGACTCGAGTTCGCCTAACAGCAATTCGATCTCGTCCAATGCCACCAGCTTGCTATCGGTTGAGTCTTTTGAGTTTTTAACTGACTTAATGCGATCTTCGAACGCCTCCAAAGTATCGCCAATTTTGCTTCGCGCTTCCTGATAACGATCGCTTAAAGCTTGTTGAGTTTGCGTTAAATTCCCTTCTGTACTTGAAGGGGCCTCTTGAGAAGGTAAGTCGCCATTTTGTAGATATCCCTCAACTTGTGGCTGAGTGGCTTGAGTCGTTGTTTGGTTTTGAGAAAGGTTTTGACTTTGTTGAGCATGATAACGGTCTTGATAAATAGAATTCCCCATGAGTAGGCCTCCATTAGAAATTAAAAAAACACAGGCACCTCACCTAAATAATTTTTCTTAAATAATCAAGTGAATGACCTATTTTGTTTATTTCCAATGATACCCTTCATAGTCTTATCTAAAAATCACCGAGCCTTTGAAGATTCCACTCAAAAAAGGCCCTTAATATGATAAGTATTCTACAAATTGCATCACTAAGCACTTTGGCTTACTCAAAACTAACACCTGTCTGTGTATATAGTCTTTTTCGTCACTGCGGTCCACTAAAGTTGTGGATAAAATGAATTTTCTTTATCGGACTTTATTTATTAGAGCTTAAGAGACAGGATAGGGCTCTTCAGTTAGCTCACTCATGCCACCCTGAGCTTCAGCTTCCTCTTGTGCCTCATCCTTGGCCACTTCTCTTGCGACTTTATTCTTTTGTCTTTCTATCATCCGACTTTGGTAGTCTACGCTAAAATCAGCCATAGCATAGGCCGAAGTTCGATACCCAGAGATAGCTATACCAGTGCTTCCTCCATTCCACCAAAGTTTGGCTTCATTCTGCTCGGGTATTTTTGCAATTTTATCTCCTATTAGATTATAAATTTCAGGGGGAATCGATCCGTGGACCTGTTTTCCGCCTCTAGCTTGAATAACCGCATAGGCAAGGCAAGTCGCATGTGAAGACATACTGTTAATGCGATCTTCTACAGCCTCCCAATCTCCTGACTTAAGCGCTGAAGCAATGCTGCGAATAATCGTTTCAGCCTCATTTCGGTAAACGCTTTCGCCACCTCTCACCTCTTTACTGATACCAAATTGGCTTACTGAGCTTCTGTTTTCGTTATGAAGCTTTTTGAAACTTCCAAAAAAGGGGTCCCTTACTTCTTCTTCATAATAATCGCAATCACCGGAAACAAACTTAACCAGAGATTTGACCTTCTCACTGGCCTCTTTATTCATTTGTGCAATAGCCTCGGCTTCCGCTTTTTGAGTTAAAAGCACGTCTTGGTCTTTATCAATATTAGTCTGGTGGCGATTGATAATGTAGTCCAAATCCGAACCATCTAGCTGCATGCCCTCTCGAGATAGATTGCTTTCAATAGAATTATATAAGGTTTGATGAGACTTGAGTTCGCCCAAAAGTTCTTCGATTTCTTCCAACGCGGCTAGACGGTCTTCACCAGAAAGATCCTTGGCTTTATTTAAGTCCCTCATTCTTCCTTCGAACTCTTCTAATGTATTGCCTATTTTTTGTCGGACTTCTTGGTAACGACTGCTTAAGGCCTTTTGGGTTTGTGACATGGATTTATTGTCTGCCGAAGAGATTTCTCCGTCTTCGACATATTCGGTATCACTCGAAGCCTGTGGGGCGGCAGAGCCCGATTTTTCTTGGGGTTGAGATTGTGTATACGAAGACTGATGATAGCGATTACTGTAAACGGCTTGTCCCATACTTTGTTCCTCCTTGAATCAGGTTTTAAACTTTCCACTCGTTTATTTTTTTAAAAGGAAACGAATAGCAGAGGAATCTGTACCAAAAGTCTATCAAGCAAAAATCACCCAAAAGGGTGATTTTTAAAAAATATTTCAATAAGCGAGAACAATTTGCACTTTTGTAGATTGACTCGGCCTAAGCAGGGTTCCGATAAGCTTCGCTGATACCGGTCATTTCAATGGCCACTCCTGCATAACCAGAAAGCTTGATGCCTGTCTTTTTGCCATCAACTTTGAAGAGTCCTCTCTTAAATCGAAGGGTCTTCCTTGAGCTGTTCGGCTTGATAATAGGCGCGGAGGCGTTCGACCATTTCTTCGATATTGCCTTCTAAAATGGACTCGAGTTGATGCAGGGTCAGTCCAATGCGGTGATCGGTCACGCGACCTTGAGGAAAATTATAAGTACGGATTTTTTCGCTGCGGTCCCCCATGCCCACCATGCTTTTGCGCTGCGAGCTTTGGGCCTCCATTTGTTTGAGGCGTTCGATCTCAAAAAGCCGCGCTTTCAGCACTTTGAGGGCCTTGGCCTTATTTTTGTGCTGGCTTTTTTCGTCGCGGCACAAGACCACAATGCCCGTAGGTAGATGGGTCATGCGCACGGCCGAATCCGTCGTATTGACGCTTTGGCCACCCGGGCCACTGGCACGCATCACGTCGATTTTAAGGTCTTTTTCGTCGATGGCAATATCAACGTCTTCGGCTTCCGGCATCACCGCCACGGTCACGGTGGAAGTATGAATGCGCCCCGAGGACTCCGTCTTGGGTACCCGTTGCACACGGTGTACCCCACCTTCAAACTTAAGGTCACTATAAACCTGGTCTCCCGAAATTTGGGCAATCATTTCTTTGAGGCCGCCCACTCCAGTATTGCTGCTGTCCATGATCTCAATGCGCCAGCCCTTTTTTTCGGCATAGCGACTGTACATACGAAACAAATCGGCGGCAAAAAGCCCTGCCTCATCGCCTCCTGCGCCCCCTCGAATCTCCAAAAAGATATTTTTGTCATCATTGGGGTCTTGAGGCAGCAGCAAAATTTTGAGCTTTTGTTCCAGCTCTTCCTGTTCTTGTTCGAGGCGCGGAATTTCCTCCTTGGCCATCTCTCCCAAGTCGGGGTCACTGAGTAATTCGCGGTTGCCCGCTAAATCGCCTTGGTTTTTTTGGTAGGTCTCGTAGGTTGAAACCAACTCTTTTAAATGAGAGTGCTCCTGGTTGACCTTACGATAGCGTTGCGGATCCGTGGTGATCTCGGGGTCAAGCAGTTGTTGCTCCAGCTCTTTAAAACGCAGGGCGACTTTTTGCAGTTGTTCAAACATAGGTGGGGACTAGCAGAGTTATTCTAAGGTGACAAGGCTCATTCTTTTTTATCGGGTGTCAAAAAATCATCCAAAAAGCCTTCGGAGTTTTGATCCAAAAGTTTTTGCCGAGTGGCTTCTTGACGGCGAGAGGTTTTTTTGGTTTCGAACTGTTGGCCTTTTTTTTCGTTGAGGATTTCCTCGACCAGTTCATTAGGGGGTTTCATGGTGCCCATGTCTTTTTGTTCAAACCAATCAATTTTAAGCCAAGGGGGAAGCTGAATATTGAAGGGCTTTTTGCGATAGCCTTTAAATTCTTCTTCGGGCTTGGGCTCTTCTGGTGTTGAAGGCTTGGCTTTGATTAAGTTTTTTATACGATTGAATACCATATTTCCTAACCAGGGCGAAAGATGTTTCGCCCCTACAAGCCTTTATGGAAACGTAGGGGCTTTTCATACAAAATGTAGGAGTCTTTTCAAAATGTAGGGGCGAAACATCTTTCGCCCTGCAATACAAAGACGCATTTATACTACCCTATTTGCGTATAAACTTCCAGTGCCGCTGCGACATTAGGAACCTGCAAAATTTCCATGCCCTGAATCTTCTTTTGCTTCCAACCGCGTTCAGGAATCATCGCTCTTTTTAAACCCAAACGTTGGGCCTCCTGAAGACGGAGTTCCGTGCCCGAAACCGGCCTCACCTCACCGTTAAGACCCACTTCTCCCAAAATCAGGCAGCGCTCCTGCGGAGCCTTGCCCTGAAAACTCGAAGCCATGGCCAAGAGCAGGCCCAGATCTACCGAGGGCTCGTCAATATCTAAGCCCCCGACCACATTGATAAAAATATCCTGGCCTCCGATCTGCAAACCCACAACTTTTTCTAAAATTGCCACCAGCAAAGCGACTCGCTGACCATCCACACCAATGGCCACCCGACGCGGCATCCCAAAGGAAGTGGGCGTCACCAAGGCCTGCAGCTCGGCCAAGAGCGGTCGCGTGCCCTTGAGGCTGCTTAAAATCACCGATCCCGGCCCGAGTTGTGGGCTTTCCGACAAAAAAAGCTCCGAGGGATTGGTGACCTCTTGCAGGCCCAGGGCGTCCATTTCGTAGACCGCCAGCTCACTTACCGAGCCAAAACGATTTTTAAAAGTGCGCAAAATCCGATAGGGCTGGCCGCGTTCGCCTTCAAAATACAAGACCGTATCCACCATGTGTTCCAAAATTTTGGGACCAGCTAGGGAACCCTCTTTGGTGACATGCCCAATCAAAATGATGCTCATGCCTCGAGACTTGGCCAAATAAATCAGCTTGCCCGCGCACTCTCGCACTTGAGAAACACTGCCCGGAACCGAACTAAGCTCCGGCTGATACACGGTTTGGATGGAATCAATGATGAGCATCTGCGGCTGCGCCTTTTCGATGCGAGGCAAGGCCTTGGACAGGTCGTT
>JAUHYS010000319.1 GCA_030426445.1 bacterium | reverse complement strand
CCGAACCTAAAGACCATCGAGTTGCGGGAGCTGCCAAGAGAATCCGGGCTTGGAAAAATCGAGGTAACTGGTTGCATGGCAGAACTTTCCCAAGCGATTTAACACCTGAGATGCTTGAGGACGCCATTACCTTTGCCACTTACATGAAGCACCAAATGCTGGATGCAGAATTCACTGAAGATTTAGCCGCCTTGGAAACTTTGCGATATTTTCGTTCACAAGCTAGCAAGCCAAACTTAAAGCAAGTCACTGAAGCCTTTAGAACCATTTCAAAAGGGGTCGTAGAACAGCAAAGGGCCGAAAACCCTGATGCAATGAAACAATTGTATCAAGTTATCGTAGAAGAATTTTTAACGAGCCCTGAAGTAGAACCCAAAAAAAGATGGGAAAGATTCGCAGAAGACTTAGTTGAGCAGGATGCAGCGAGATTTGGCTCGGTTGATCAAGTCTTGGCAGATATTTTAAATAGTGACCCTAAAATCGTCGCACTTTTTGAGGCAATAGAAAAATCAGGTGAATTTGAGACTGCACGTAATCGAGACCTCAAAGTACTTAATGAGCTGACAAGAGGGGCTCGTGAAACAAGCAGAGGTAAGAGTAAAAAGCACACAAGAGATATCAAAAAGTAGCCGTCATTTTTTTGATACGCAACTTTTAGACCAAAAAGCCGATAATATTCTATAGTATGGCGATGGAATTACAAAATATCCCGGCAAACAAAGTTGCAATTGAGGCCCAGCCTAAAATTCCTGAGCAAAAACCTGAGGATAAAAAAGGCCAAAACGAAGCTGAGAAAAAAAATCTCAAGCTCAAAGACGGTCAACAGTTCGAAAATAGCAAAAAAGCGGCTGAAGAAAAAGCTACGGAAGGCAAAAAATCGCAATTTGTCGAAGACGGGGCGATTTTTGAGCTACCTAAAAACTCTGAGGCTAGTACCAAAGCAAATTTAGAGACTTTTGTTAAAAATTCAAAAGTCATTCCTTTTCCCCAACAACAAGGTTCCGGAAAAAAACAAGCTGATGCAAAAACCCTGATAAATTGGTCACAAACTCTAGGAAACGCAATCAAGGGGGGGCTTTTTCAGACCAAGGAACAGTCCCTACCCTTGAGTCAAATTCAACAAGTGCTGCTTTTAGGCTGGGCTGACCTGAAAGGAAAAGCCATTCTAGTGGGAAACTTAATGCAGCGTACCGAAACCACCCCACAAGAAATCCGGCTGGCCCTGTTAAAAGTGCCCCATGCTAGGCTTTTGGCAGAGCTTCGCAATTTGGCTCCGGGAGAAAAAATTCCCATGGATTTACTAGCCAAACTTGCTGGCTCCGAAGGCCAACTGCAATTTGAACGCATGGCAGAAAAAAACTCTGGGCTTAAAGAAGCCTTGCAACAGCGCGAAGGCGATCCGCGCATGGATCCACGCTTTCGCAGCGATGCCGAACAGCAAAGTAAATGGGAGCGCTCGGTCGCGGCCCGTAAAAAGACCCGCACCTTCGCTTATTATGACGAAGAGAACTCTAAAAAAAACCAAGAAAACTCCAAAGAGATCTTTGCCAATACTTATGAACTCATGGGCCTACGAAAACGTCATGACGAAAGCTCCAAAGTACATATGCTACTCACCTACACGGCAATCACGAGCATTTTGGCAATTGTGATGGTTTATCTTTATTCGGTGATCAGTTCGTAGATTCAAACGTCCCTACCTACTCCTTCTCGTATTCATGTAGGATAATAAACAAGCCTGTATGATGTATTTTTTTTATTGAGTTTGGAATACCGTCCCCCCTCTTGAGAGGCTTATCTTCTGTCCCGCATTTATGCGAGAAGTGGGGGCAAGGGGAGTTGAAAAAAACTTACTTTTTAGACTTTTGTTTAGCCTTAATATTAATTTCGTTTTTAGCCGTTTTACCCGTTTGACTAAATTTAATTTTAGCATCCACATGCACTTCCATCCCACTGAGAGCCTTTTGCATTTCTTCGTGAACTTTAATTCGTGAAAGAAATTGAGCAATTTCTGCAGTAATCATATTGACCAGATCATTTTTTTGTTTTCGAACTGCATCGACTAAATTAACGACGGTATCTTTAGGAAGCTTAAGATCGGATAAGGATTTGCGCACTCCCCCTTCGGTCATAAAAATCGCGCCGACTCCTGTTAATAAAAGTTTGCGCGCTAAATCCGCCATCGAAGTTTTTTTATCTGAACTTTC
>JAUHYS010000043.1 GCA_030426445.1 bacterium | reverse complement strand
GTGTATTTAGTAAGGCTTGGTCAGTTGTTGCAGAAGTTTGAATACCGCTATTATAATGGTCAACAACTTCTTCTAAAGTTTGAAAACGTCCATCGTGCATATAAGGTGCTGTCATGGCGATATTACGAAGCGATGGCACTTTGAATTTTGCTTTATCCATACTATTCATTGTTACCTCTTCCCGTCCAATATCCGTAATATTTGCATCTGTATCCAAACCATTGTTCATGTATTGGTCGTTTTCAAAGTTGATACCTCCATGACAATGGGCACAATCTGCTCCCGAAAATTGCGGAAAAAAAGGATTGTACTCCGTTTCAAATAATTCCTTACCTCGCTGCTCACTTTCGGTTAATTCGACTTCTCCCGCCAAAAATTGGTCATATTTGGAGTCGTGTGAGACAATACTCAGCATGAACTGTTCCATTGCCAAAGCCATTTTTTCGGATGTCACTTCGGGGCTTCCAAAAGCACGAGAAAATTGGTCACGATACGTTTTTTCATCACTTAATTTGGCTACCACATTCTCTAAAGTTTCGTTCATTTCCAAAGGGTCTTGAATGGGCATCAATGCTTGGTCACGCAACAAATTTGCTCGACCATCCCAGAAGAATTCGTTGCTGTGCCATGCCATATTAAAAATGGGCATTGCCTGACGTTTACCAGGTAGTTTTTCTACGCCTATCGAAAACTTCAAAGTGTCCGAAAATCCATCTAATTGTCGGTGACAACTGGCACAGGATTGAGTACCATCTTTAGATAGCTTCTGCTCGTAAAACAGCATCTTGCCCAAGTGTACGCCTTGCACAGTCAATGGATTGTCGGCAGGCAAGTCGGGCTGTGGAAAATCACCAATAGATAGCTGGTAGGCGGTTTCATCTATTGGAGGAAAAATCTCAGGCGGATTGTCGTCGTCTTTATTGCAGGCAACAACCAAAAGAATGCTACAAAAAAGGAGGGTTAGGTAATTTATTTTTGACATGTTTTTTTTGTTTTTCAATTTCTCTTTTTAATAAAGATAATTCAGTTAAATCTTTGGCCTTTCCTCTTGATACACCCACTGGTGGTGTGCAACGAGATGCGTGATAAGCAATATACTCATGGGATATGTTTTTTAAATCCGAATCACATTCAATAAAACTGTCTCTAAGTTTTTCGTGATTAAGTCTATTAAAGTCTAAAAGTATATTGTGGTCATTGATAGTCCTGTGTATGATTGATCGATAGACGCTGCACTTATAAGAATCAACAAGGTTTGCCGAAGTTGAAATAGGTGTTTCTACAATTTTTTCCATGGAATATTTTTTTAATTTATCTAAGGAACGGCATAATTGTGACCATGATGTTAAGGAGTTGATTCTATATTCAATGTTTTCGTTATAACACTTTTCTAAAATGGTAGATAAATTGATAAAGCTATTCTTAATTGAAACAAAAAAAGTTTCTAAAGAAAAACCACCATAAATTTTCAGTTCACTTTGAAGTTTATTTAATTGCTTTTTAATCTCTGAAATTTGTTTTCCAATTTTAATTATACTTGGGAAGTTTGTACGGAATATATTTAATCCTAGAAAGTTTAATAGAGTTGAAGAAATTCCAAGTGTTTCAAAATGTTCTAAAATGCGTAAGGTATTTTTAAGGGTGTTAATTTTATTGTCTAAAGTGGAGTTAAGAACTTTCTCTATATTTAACTTATACTCACTAACAAATTTTCTTTTATTAAATTTTTTTAAATTTTTCTCTAACAATTCCAAAAATTGGACAGTTTTATTTAAGCTTTCAATGGTAATGGATGAATGAACATATTTTACAATAGCTGTTTCACTAATTTCATAAGCCAGTACCGAAATTTGTTGTAAATTTTCTTTAAGTTCTGAAAAAGTCTTTTCCTCAAAAGATTTTATTTTTTCATAAGCAAGATCATTTTTACCCAAGATATTTATTAGACCTGTAATATTTTGCTTAAATTCTTCTAAATATTGTCTTGATCTGTTATCGACTTTACTATTTTTTAAAATGCTT
This sequence comes from bacterium, assembly GCA_030426445.1. Classification (GTDB taxonomy): domain Bacteria; phylum UBA10199; class UBA10199; order DSSB01; family DSSB01; genus JACKPJ01. The sequence continues at coordinate 8,921 of JAUHYS010000043.1, read as the reverse complement.
TGAATGAATGCAAAGGCGAGATACTCATTGTCAAATAACTCCCTAAAACCACAGAGCCAATTCTTGAGCTTCAGAAGTTCGTGATAATTACTATCTTGAATTGTAACATTGTAGATAGATCCCAAAGTTTCATCATTGGACAATTTATGATTAATTTCTAAAGCTATTTGATATTCTTTAAGAGCGTTTATTATCTTTATTAAATTAAATTTTTGCCCTAATTTGATTAAAGGTTTTATAATTTTCTTACATTGCCTATAAGGGGTTTTTAAAATCCTGAATCGGTGTTTTTTTGAAGATTCAAAAATATGAAGAATTTGTTTTAATGAATCTTGTTTGTCTAATTCGCTATATCTTAAGTACTCCTCAATTTTAGTTTTTATATCTTGAAATTTCTTATAATGATCAAGGCTGATTTCTAGACTTTCTAACTTTTCTTTATTTAAAGACAGGGGGGTAGTTAGAGAATCAACTGACTTTGGAATAGTATTTAAATATTCGATGACCCTTGAGGAGTTTTCAAAATCTTTTAAGCTTCTTGATTCCGTTAATCCTAACTCTGTAAATATTCGATCTGCCTCTATAATAGATACTAATAAATGTTCTGATTGTTTAGAGAGTTTATGGACTACTTTTAAGCTAGATATTTTGACAGATGCTAATAATTGAGAAGCGATAATAATTTTTTGAATGTCAATTTTATCAAGAAAAATCTGATCAATATTATCTTTGTTTGTAATACTTAATTTTGCATTATTGTAATTCTCAATTATCTCTTCAAGAAGAACTTCCGTGTCTCTAATTTTTTGAATCTCAATTCTTCCCGAAAAATAATCAACCAATATCCTATCAAAAGCAGAAAGATTAAAAAGATTTGAATTGATTTCTTTAATATTTTCTAGTTCAAAAATATTTTGCTTAGATAATTCATCAAAACTAATTTTTAATGTACAACATAGCTCTTTCAGATCTTTAACTAGAACATCAAGTTGTCTTCTTAGTGCTTCAAAACAACACTTAACTTTAGTTTCATCCGTAGGGAGATATTTATGAGCATCGAACCCTTTCCAAAAATTTAAGTCTTTTTCATCGATGCTGTTCGAATTATTTATATATTCGACAAGTAAATTGATTCGACGATCAAGTGTGGCTTTATCTATATTAAGCTCCAAACCAATTATCGAAGAAAAGTCGAAAAGCTTCTTTTTTTTCAAAAGTTCATATTCGCCAATAAGTTCATAAAGTGTAAGCTTCAAACCAGCAATTGGCGTATGTAATATTTTGATATATTCATTTAAAGCAGAAACCTTTTCTTGCAATGCTTTTTTTTCAATCTCAAAATCACTCTTAAGTCTAAAGCTCTTATCAATTCGAGATTTTAAGTTTTTTAATAAAGACTTTTTTTGGACTTTATTACTATGAAGCTCAAGGCAAAAATCTCCTAACTCTAAGCTATCAAGGTGATTTTTTACAATTTGCAAAGCTGCCAATTTTTCGGCAACAAATAAAACTCTTTTCCCTTGACCTATACAAGCAGCAATTAAATTTGTGATTGTTTGGGATTTTCCAGTACCTGGCGGCCCTTCAATGACTAAGTTTTCGCCCTTCAATGCGTCATAAATAGCAGATTGCTGAGAACTATCAGCATCAAGAACAAGAGGAATATTTGCAATTTTTATATTTTTATCAATTTCATAATCATCTAACTTGTTATGGCAAAGATCCCTGGACTCTAAGCCTAATAAAACATCATATAAAATTTTATGGTTTTCTAAAAAAACAGATTTTTTTTTAGTGTCCAAATCGAGATACATGAGAAGCTTTGAAAAAGAAAAAAATGAAAGGTGTATTTGACGACGTATACTCCATCCTTGTTTTATAGATATTAAGTCTTCAATTTTTGTAAAATATTGCTCTGGTGATAAAGTTTCTTCGCTCTCAGGGTCAATTAATTCAGGCAATTCTAAATGAAAATCATGTTTAAGTTTTTCAATTAGTGTTATGTTTGGATATAGATCCTCATCTGTATATGAAATTTCATATCGAAATGTTTTTAAACGTTTATCTATTTGATCCAATCTCTTGATTTGTACTGGTACTAATATTAGCGGGGATAAATTTGACATGTTTGAATCTTTGGATTCTTGCCATTCTAAATATCCAATACTAAGATACAATTGGTTTACGCCTGTCTCTTCGAGAATATTTCTAGCTTTAAGCACTATTTTATGAAGTTTTCCCTCTAGTTCTTCTGGGAAAAAGGAGGTTTGAAGTTTAAGGTCTTGATGTTTCTTTGATATTATTTCTAAATCATTTTTCGGCAACTCTTCTTTTAATTCTATCTTAGCTTTTTGAGCAGCGACCTTTTTTTTTAGAGCTTTTATATCAGTATCTTTACTCCCTACATCCAGCTCCTCTTCATTGACTTGAGGCAGTGGTTCAAATTTCATTGCCTTATTTTTTTGAACGATTGTTTCAAATACTTGATTTGGTAATTCATCAAATATCTGTATTGTATTGCCTCGTGCCTTAAAATTAATCAAACGATTACGTCTTGAAAGATCTAGTAGTTTTTTTCTGATTCGTTCAATTGCATTTTTTATATCTAAGGTAGTTGTTGATTCCATGAATTTTACCTAAAATGTATTTTGGCCCTTTTTAGTAAAAAAGTATAGTTCATGGTGTTAAGCACCTGCATTTAAATATAGTAAATTGCTATTTACTTTCAACTCATCCAAATAATCCGCCCATTGTTGCATCATTTTTTTACGCTCTGCTAAATGTTTTGTTCTGTTATAAGCTCTTCCCAGAGGGTCTCGAACAGAATGAGCTAATTGATGCTCAATAAAATCCGGCCGGACTCCTAAAATTTCATCCAAAAGAGTCCTTGCCATTGCGCGAAAACCATGACCTGTCATTTCTTCTTTACTATAACCCATGCGTCGTAAAGCAGCTAGAATTGAATTGTTACTCATGGGTCTTTTGTTTGATCGGACGCTAGGAAAAACATATGAACAATGATGAGTTTGCGGATAAAGGTCTTGGAGAATTTCTACTGCTTGTCGTGAGAGGGGGACTAAGTGAGCTTCCCGCATCTTCATTTTCTCAGCGGGTATATTCCATTCAGCCTTTTCTAAATCAATTTCAGACCACTCCGCTTGACGGAGCTCTCCAGGGCGCACAAAGACTAAGGGAGCCAAACGAAGTGCATATTTGGTAATGAAATAGCCTTGATAACTATCGATGGCACGCAGCAAAGCTCCTACATCTTGTGGGTCGGTAATAGCTGATAGATGTTTTTTACGAACTGGAGAAAGAGCGCCTCGCAAGTCACTAGAAATATCTCTTTCTGCTCGTCCTGTGACAATCGCATAACGAAAAACTTGTCCACAATTTTGCAGAGTGCGGTGAGCTGTTTCTAAGGCACCTCGTTCTTCGATTTTTCTTAAGGCCAATAATAAGTCGGGAGCTTTAACTTCGCTAATAGGAATTCGACCCATCCAAGGGAAGATGTCTTTTTCTAATCGTCGCAAAATACGCTCGCCGTGATTTGGGGACCATGCGTGAATTTGCTTGGCAAACCACTCACGAGCAATGACCTCAAAGCTATTGGCGAGCCGATCTTGCCTAGATGCTTTTTTGGCCTTACGGTTTTCACTAGGGTCTGTGCCAGAGGAAAGCAACTTTCTAGCCTGGTCACGCTGTTCTCTAGCTTGCTTTAAGCTGATTTCAGGATAAACTCCGAAGGCAAGCCGCTTTTCCTTGCCATTAAAACGGTATTTGAGTCGCCAATATTTACTGCCGTTTGGCATGACTTCTAGATACAAGCCGTGGCCGTCTGATAATTTTTTGGATTTTTCTGTGGGTTTGGTATTTTTACAGGTTTTATCCGAAAGGCGCATTTGGGGGCATCTCTATTTTTAAAATGACTAAATGCCCCCATATATGCCCCCAAACTCATCGAGATGTCAATGAAAACTATGGGATCTCATAGGACAATATGAAATCAAAAATCATTAATATATATAGGTTTTTTAAACTTTTTAGAATCTTATTGAATCATTAAAAAATGGAGGCGGCGGGAATCGAACCCGCGTCCGAAGATCTTAAGTAACCGCTTCTACAGGCTTAGTCGCTATTTTAATCTTACTGCAACCACTCCCAGCGACAGGATGGATGGCAGCCAGACTTTAAAAAGTTTCGCGCTTTGGGTCAAAGCCACCCCAAGTTGCTATCCCACTAAATGACGCCCGGATCTCACCCGTGGGAGAAGTGAGGCGGACGGTCTCGCTAAGCGGGTTAGGCCGCGAGAGCTAAAGGAGCTTCGGCTACAGCTTTAGCTTTGCCGAAAGCTACCTTGATGACATTGTCTTTTTTGGCAATTGTCAATTTGTATAGTTTTGACAGGGTCCATACGTCCCTGGCCTGCCACAAGTCACCGCCGAGTCTCCGTCGAAGCCAAGTCGCCCCCATAATATTAACCCTTTTGACTTTATCTTAAGTCGTTCATGACGCTTAGAAAAGAGGGTTATTATGAGGTATGTGCCACGCAGAAGAAAAACGCGTTGTTGTAGCAATCAACTCTTCCATTTTAAAAGAACCCTTGGACAAGAGGCCCATGTATTAAGATAGGTGATTAGACATAAAAATCAAGAGGAAAATTATCAAGTCTCAACGTTGATTCATCTTAGTAATCCGCCGAATCTCACGATCGGACTCACGTTTCTTTTTGGTTTCGCGTTTGTCATGAACCTTTTTACCTTTGCCCAATCCTAATTCGACTTTGACCCGCCCTTTTTTAAAATAGAGTGAGAGAGGGACTAAGGTCAGTCCCTTTTCTTGAATTTTTCCCATCAATCGGTCGATTTCACGGCGATGCATCAGGATTTTGCGTTCGCGCAATTCTTCGTGATTAAATTGATTGGCCGCCGGATAATGCGAGATATGTGCGTTGAGTAACCACAGTTCGCCCTTAGAAATAGTGGCGTAACTGTCCGATAAATTACCGCGACCTTCGCGCAGGGCTTTGACTTCGGAGCCAACTAAAACTAATCCGCCTTCGATTTTTTCGGTGATCTCGTAATTAAAAAAGGCCTTTCTATTTTTGCAAATGATTTTGACTGCCATGTTAAATATCTTATCTTACTGATTTCATTGGCTTGCTTCGGGTTTGTTTTAGCTTGTGTGACCGGACCCGCTTGCCAGCTGGTTTCTATTATAATTAGAGCTGCAGCGGGTTGTACTGTGATATTTTCTCTAAGTTTAAATTTTTATGAAGCATTTCTTAAAATTTTTAAAAAATAGATGGAAATTATCTTTAAATAACAATATGTTACAAAAATCTTTTATTCAGCCCCGCTGAATCCGCTGAATATTTTATGGCTCGTCATAGGGAAAAAATAAAAGAAATAAACCATATTTATATCCTAGGGGGTGTTTATGAACAAGAACTTTTTTCAAAGCAAAAGCTATCAGCAATTTATTGAGGGTCTAAAAAAGATCACAAAAGATGAAGAGGCCTTTTCCGAGCTTGCCCAAAATCAGCGCACATTGCAAAGTCATTGGAAGAAAGCCAAAAAAATCGCTCAATTTAAAACGAAAGTGCCTCATGGAGAAAAAGAAGAATATTATAAGCAGGTTGCAAAAGACCTCAAATACAAGCGTACCCATGTTTTTTTATTACTAAAATTTTACGAAGTTTATTCACAAGGTGTCCCGCAATTTGAGGGTAGCGAAAGGCTTTATTGGGCGCATTATGTTGAGCTAATAGGAGTGGCATCCAAGTCTAAGCGCGATTTTTACCTTGAATTAACGGCTCAAGAAAACCTTTCCCGTGATCGCTTGCGCAAGGCTATTAAGGAAAAGCTTTATGAAAAACTCAAAGAGGAAAAGTCCACAAAGCACCCCAATGGTATTTTAAAACGCCCGACCAACCCTGCTTTTATTTTTATTGCTGATCCAAAGACTTTAGAAAATTCGGATGTGGATACCTTAGATGCCTTGCTGGACCAGGGCTTTCGCTCCTGGCATCGCGATACTTTCCGTTTGCGAGGTATCAATGGCCCTGAAATGCACGGTCCACAGCACGAACTTGCCCTGCGTGGCAAAGAGTTTTTGTCTAAGGAACTAAAAAACGCTGCACTCATTATTATCAAGACCTATAAAACTGACAAGTACGGCCGCTATATCGCAGATGTGATTTATCATCCGGTATGGACGGACGTGGAAAAGGTTTTTAAAGAGGGCATTTATCTTAATCAGCTTTTATTGGATAAGAGCCTGGCCAAGTTGGCGGTGTATTAGGGAACTTGTGAAATAGAAGTAAGATAAGCGGCTGAGTATTTAAATTCGGCGTTCAAGTTTTTTCAGCAGACGCTCTTCTCCCATTTTTTTGAGAGTTCTTCGTGTGGTCTTGGCTCCTAAGGAATTTCCTCCTTTTAATAAAGCGCTTAAGGCCTGATTGAGTCTCTTATTACGACGAGGCATGTCTTTTTGATAAGCTATTTTCTTAAGAGCTAAGCTAATCATGAGAATGAGGTGTCGATCTTGAGGCGAAATATGAATCCCTTCCTCACTCATGTAATCATAAAGCTTCGCATCCTCAAGCAACTGAGCCCACTGTTCAACATAGCTAAACTTTTTACCAGGCATATTCATTTCAGCTGCCCACAATGCCATAACTCTCACGGAAAGGTTTGGATCTTTGCTGAGTTTAATAAGTCGATTGGAATAGGCTTCATTCCTTGCTCTGTAGTCTCTTAAATAGCGGCATGCTGTATAACGCACTTCAGGGTGTTCGTGATCGAGTAGTTTGAGTGCAAAAGCGTTTTTAGTCTCATAGCTAAGATCATATGAACGACTATTCGACATGGTTTTCATGGCTGCCATTACAGTCTCTTTGTCTTGACTTTGCAATGCCTCATAAAAGACCTTTTGAGTATATTTTTTAAGGGTTCTGTTAATCAGCATTTGGGCCTTGTCTGGCATCATAAGGCTTGTGTGTGCTTGATGGGATAAAAAATCTAGCGCTTGAAGTTTAAAATTAAAATTCTGTGTTCCCTGGAGTATTAATTCAAACCTCTTAATAGAAGTTTCTGGATAGAGTTCTAATAGCTTGGCTAAAAAACTTTGATAAGCCCCCTTATTTTCATCTTTGGGATCAAGCTTTTGGTAGCCTGCAAAGAGTTGAGGAATAAAGTCCTTTGCTAAATAAAATAACCAATTATCATCATAAAATTTATAATCCGAATGGACAGCTAAAAGCTCAATCAGTTCTGCTTTTTGTTTTTCGTTGAGCTCAGGAGATTCTATCTTACTAATAATCTCACCAATGATATCACCGAAAATGACTTGGTTATCGATGAAACTGCTTTCTGGTTCCGTTTTAAGCAAGCCTGCCAATATATTGAGTTCACCTTGAGCCTCAGAGTCTTCAGACTCTAAATACTTGTTTAAGTGCCTTAAAGCTTGGGAGTAATATAAAAGACCTTTGTAATTAAGGCGATTTTCATCCGATAAATCAGGGTGTTGAGAAATGGTCTCGAGTTGCTTTTCGATAAAATCAACATTGCTTTTTGTTTGGTGATGATAACGAATCGTGTGTGTGCTAAAAATATCTCTAAAATAATATTTATCAAAGTCAGTCTTGTCGCGACTGATTAATGCGACTTTGATAGCCTTTTGTTCTTGAGGTTTGAGCTCTTGTGTCCACAAATAAAACATGACAGTGTACCGTTCATCAAGCCAGAGATCTTCAAAGGACTGTCCTTTTTTTATTTTATTCAGGGCTCTCTTAAAAATTTTATCCCAGCCTTTTGTTGAAATGTTTCTATCAGGTTCGATAGCCTTTAAAGCCAGGTTGGCCCAATGATAAAGATTTTCGAATTCTTCACAAAGCTCCAATCGTCCCATCCTATCTCTTTGAAAAGTCTTAGAGACGATTTTTTCTAATAAGGGCTTGAGTGCTTTTGCACGAGGCCCTAAGAGAACAACGGTTTGTAAACGATTTTCGTTGTTTAAGTAGTAATCCTTTTTTTGTAGTCCTGCTTCAAGCACAGTCAGAATGATTTCATCTTGCTTTATCCATAGTTGAAGAGCACATCTAGCAAGGGAAGTTCCCCACCATTGGTATTGATCAAATAAGGCGAGTAAAATAGCTGGGTCGACTTTTTGCAAAGCCAGCTTGACTTGGGTATCGTCCAACTCAAAATGAGCGATCACAAGTTGAAAAAGTGCTCGATCCTTGAGCATTGGTAAGTTCGCGCTCCGCTCCAGTGGTGGTCCAGGAAGTATTATACCAAGTATCCGGCGTAATAAAAAAATCTGTAGAATCCCCACCATAGCAACTCATGATGAGTCCTGAGTTTTGTCCTTGGTCTTGGGTGTAAAAGAGCTCTTGTATACCTGTTTTGAGGTCTTTAAAGGGTAGGCAGCCGTCTTTCTAAAGAAATACCCACATTTCCTTCATCGGTGATGCAGCCATGAGTATTGATATTGAGTTCAAAGCTACCACCTGCGGTTTTTTTAGCAGCTAATTGTCGACCGATGTCAAAAATGCTTTGCCGCGTGGCTGATGAAAATTGGTCACTACCCTTAAATGGCTTACCGCTCAATACAACCACATGATAGCCGTCCTTTTGTAAAGAACTTACCACATTATTTTGACGAAGATTAAAGTTCTCTCCCTCGATGACGACTGCAATACGACCGGGGATATCTTTATACTGGCTGACTTTATTGTCTGAAGCTGTCATAAATTTGCTTTTTCAATTATTCCCGTGAACTTAGACGGGTCTTAGAGGGTCCATTTATCATATACCTATATTTTTATCGGATTTTTTTGTTAAAAGTTTCCCTAAATTTTGTACTATAAAAAATAAATAGACTCATTGTACGATGGTTCGAGACTCTATACTAAAAAA
>JAUHYS010000042.1 GCA_030426445.1 bacterium | reverse complement strand
CATGGTGAGTTGGCAATTATGGATGAGGTGGGCCGTGAGAGAGAAAAGTATACACTTACTTATGGTGCAAAGCTTTTAGTAAAGGACGGCGGTAAGGTTACTCCCAAGACATTGCTCTCTGAGTGGGATCCATACAGTATTCCTATTTTGACCGAAGTTAATGGAGTGATTAAGTTTGGCGATATTCTCGATAGTGTAACGATGCAAGAGCAATTAGATGAAGTGACAGGGTTATCACGACGTGTTATTACGGAGTCAAAAAGTAAAAAAGCAGACTTAAGGCCTCGTATCTCTATAAAAGGAGAAGGTGGAAAAACTGTTAAGTTACCTGGTTCTGAAAATGAGGCCAGATACTTAATGCCCATTGGTGCACATATTACAGTTAACGAAGGCCAAGAGGTTATTGCGGGTGCTGTGATTGCAAAGATTCCACGAGAGACGACCAAGACCAAAGATATTACGGGAGGTCTGCCTCGTGTCGCTGAGCTTTTTGAGGCCAGAAAGCCAAAAGAATTTGCTGTTATTACTGAAATTGACGGTGTTGTAAGTTTTGGTAAAGATACAAAAGGTAAAAGAAAGGTTTTAGTTACACCTGAGGTTGGAGATGTTAAAGAGTACTTGGTCCCAAAAGGCAAACACTTAGCGGTTAGAGAAGGTGATTATGTTAAAGCAGGTGAAGCTTTAATGGATGGTTCTTCGAACCCTCATGATATTTTGAGTGTATTAGGAGAACATGCTTTGGCCAATTACTTGCTCGATGAAATTCAGGAGGTTTATCGTCTTCAAGGTGTTCGTATCAATGATAAACATATCGAAGTTATTGTAAGGCAAATGCTTAAAAAAGTAAAAATCAAAGACCCTGGTGGGACACCCTTTTTATTAGATGATACCATAGAAAAAGATGTTTTTATCGAAGCAAATAAAGAAGCAAAAGCTCGTAAAGAAAAACCAGCTATTGGGGAGCCGATGCTTTTAGGGATTACCAAGGCGTCTTTAACGACGGAGTCTTTTGTTTCGGCAGCTTCTTTCCAAGAGACGACTAAGGTTTTAACCGAAGCCGCTGTTGCAGGCAAAGTAGATAAGTTACGGGGTCTCAAAGAAAATGTTATTATGGGGCGTCTTATTCCTGCGGGAACAGGGCTGAGTGGATATCGTGACATGAAAATGCTTGTCGATGAAGAGGAGTATGAAGATGAAGTTGCACCAAGTCCGTTAAGTGCATAAAAGTAATATTTTAATGGCTTGACACTCTAGGTTCTAAATGATAAAAATCCCGCCGCTCCGTAAATCTTATGTGAATTGCGTTGGTTTAACTAATTTAGAATATTTATTTTTTTGAATGTTCTTAACAAATTGAAATGAATAGGTTTTTTAAAAGAAAAGTATGCCCACTATTAATCAGTTAATTCGTAAGGGAAGAAAGAGTCGTCAATATAAGGGAACCGCTCCTGCGTTGCAACGGTGTCCGCAGAAAAGAGGTGTCTGTGTTAGAGTTTATACAACGACACCTAAGAAGCCTAATTCGGCTTTGCGTAAGGTGGCTCGTGTTCGTCTCACCAATGGCATCGAGGTGACTTCTTATATTCCAGGAGAAGGGCATAATTTACAAGAGCATTCGGTTGTTTTAGTGCGTGGGGGTAGGGTTAAAGATTTGCCGGGAGTGCGTTATCATACGGTTCGTGGGACTTTGGATACGCTAGGTGTGGAAAAAAGACGGCAAAGGCGCTCAAAGTATGGTGCAAAACGTCCCAAATAATTAATTTTTAAGGTTCGTAAAGATGTCAAGAAAAGGATTTCGTTCAAAACGTAAGGTGCTTCCAGACCCTAAATATCATGATAAGTTGATAAGTAAATTTATCAACAAGGTTATGTTGCAGGGTAAAAAGTCTTTGGCAGAACGATTGGTTTATCAGTCGTTAGAAAAAGCTCAACAAAAGCTCAATGATGATGCCTTAAAAATATTTAAGCAGGCTTTGGATAATATAAAGCCAGTGGTTGAAGTGTGTAGCCGGCGTGTAGGAGGGGCCACCTACCAGATTCCTATTGAGGTGAGGCCTGAGCGCCGAGTTTCTTTGGGTCTGCGATGGGTTGTGGATTATGCAAGGCAGCGAAATGAAAAAACGATGGTAGATAGGTTGGCTGGTGAAATATTGGATGCCTACCATGGTCGCGGAAATGCGGTTAAGAAAAAGGAAGATGTGCATCGTATGGCAGAAGCTAATAAGGCTTTTTCACATTATCGATGGTAAGGTTAGGTTAGAGATTTATGGCTGATAAATTTCCATTAGAAAGAACGCGTAATATTGGTATTATGGCCCATATCGATGCGGGTAAAACTACAACGACTGAGCGAGTTTTGTTTTATACCGGTATTTCTCATAAAATTGGGGAAGTTCATGAGGGAAGTGCTGTTATGGACTGGATGGCTCAAGAGCAAGAGCGTGGAATTACTATTACCTCAGCAACGACAGCTTGCTCATGGAATAATCATCGTATTAATATTATTGATACACCTGGTCACGTTGATTTTACTATTGAGGTAGAGCGTTCACTTCGAGTCCTTGATGGGGCGGTCGGTGTGTTCTGTTCAGTGGGCGGTGTCGAGCCTCAGTCCGAAACCGTTTGGCGTCAGGCGGATCGTTATAAAGTCCCTCGTATTGCTTTTGTGAATAAGATGGATCGAACAGGTGCAGATTTTTTTAGGGGTCTCAAGGAAATGTCAGAACGCCTTAATGCTAATCCGGTGCCTTTTCAGCTTCCTGTGGGTGCAGAGGATAACTTTCGTGGTATTATCGATCTTCTTAAAATGAAGGCTTACTTGTATGATGATGAGAGTATGGGGGCCAAGTACGAAATAGTTGATATTCCAGAAGAGATGAAGGCTCAGTCAGAAGAATACCGTGAAAAACTAATGGAAGCTGTGGTTGAGCAGGACGAGTCTTTAATGGAAAGATATCTAGAGGGTGGGGAAGTGAGTGTTGAAGAGATTAAGCGGGTTGCTCGGTTAGCAACTCTAAAAATGTTGATTACTCCGGTGTTTTGTGGTTCAGCTTTTAAGAATAAGGGGGTTCAACAGCTTTTAGATGCAGTTGTTGATTATTTGCCAAGCCCATTAGATGTCCCTGCAGTTGAAGGTGTTATTCCTAGGACTGAGGTTATAGAAAAGCGTGAAGCTTCAGAGTCTGATCCTTTTTCAGCATTAGCTTTTAAAGTTATGACAGACCCTTTTGTGGGGCAATTGACTTACTTTAGAGTGTATTCTGGAAAGCTAGATGCAGGAACTTATGTTTATAATTCGACCAAAGATAAAAAAGAACGAGTGGGTCGGATTTTGAGAATGCATGCTAATAAAAGAGAAGAGATTAAAACTATTGGTGCGGGTGATATTGCAGCTGCGGTTGGGCTTAAATATACCATTACAGGGGATACGCTTTGTGATGAGGGTAAAGCGATTATTCTGGAGTCTATGGAGTTTCCTGACCCTGTTATCAGTGTGGCGATCGAACCTAAGACTAAAGGGGATCAGGAAAAGCTTTCTGCTTCATTGGGAAAGTTGGCTCAAGAGGACCCTTCTTTTAGAGTGAAAATTGATGACGAAACTGGGCAGACGATTATTTCTGGAATGGGTGAGTTGCATTTAGAAATTATTGTCGATCGATTGATGAGAGAATTTAAGGTAGACGCAAATGTAGGGAAGCCACAAGTCGCCTATCGTGAAACTATATCAGGTAGTTCGGATGTTGAGTTAAAATATGCAAAACAATCAGGGGGTCGTGGTCAGTTTGCCCATGTTCTGATGAAACTATCTCCTTCTGAGGTGGGTAAAGGGCTAGAGTTTGTTGATGAGATTAAAGGAGGTGTCATCCCTCGAGAATACATTCCAGCGGTAAAAAAAGGGGTTGAGGAAGCGATGGAAGGTGGGGTTATAGCAGGCTACCCTTTAGAAGATATTCAAGTTAGGTTATATGATGGGTCTTATCATGATGTGGATAGTTCTGAAATGGCCTTTAAAATTGCTGGTTCAATGTGTTTTAAAGATGGTGTGCGTAAGGCGTCCCCTGTTTTGTTAGAGCCTATTATGGATGTTGAAGTTGTGGCGCCGGAGGATTTTATAGGTGCTGTAACAGGTGATTTAAATTCACGTCGCGGTAGAATCATGGGGACAGAAAATAAATCAGGTTTTCAAGTGATTAAAGCGATGGTTCCTTTGGCTAATATGTTTGGTTATGCAACCGACTTGCGGTCACAAACACAAGGTAGGGCAAACTTTACGATGCAGTTTAATTGTTACGAGCAGGTGCCTAAAAATGTTGGTGAAGAAATTATTGCAAAATCCAAAGGTGAATAAAAAAAATTAAAATCTCAAATCAAGTGAGTGACTTAGGAGGCAAAGATGTCAAAAGAGAAGTTTGAGCGGACGAAGCCGCATATAAATATAGGGACGATAGGGCATGTGGATCATGGTAAGACAACGTTGACGGCAGCGATCACGAAGGTGTTAGCAGAAGCGGGTGGGGCTGAGTTTATGGCGTATGATCAGATAGATAAAGCGCCTGAGGAGCGAGAGCGAGGGATCACGATAGCGACAGCGCACGTGGAATATGAGACGGGTAATCGGCATTATGCGCATGTGGACTGTCCAGGTCACGCGGACTATGTCAAGAATATGATTACGGGAGCTGCACAGATGGATGGAGCGATATTGGTGGTGAGTGCAGCGGATGGGCCGATGCCACAGACGCGCGAGCATATTTTGTTGGCACGCCAGGTGGGAGTTCCCTATATAGTAGTGTATTTAAATAAGGTTGATCAGGTGGATGATCCTGAGTTATTGGAGTTAGTGGAGTTAGAGGTTCGGGAGTTGCTCAATCAGTATAAGTTTCCTGGGGATGACACTCCGATAGTGAAAGGGAGTGCGTTAAAGGCCTTGGAAGGGGATGCGTCAGAGATTGGTGCGCCTTCGATAATGAAGTTGATGGAGGAAGTGGATAAGTATATTCCTGAGCCTGAGCGACCGATAGATAAGTCGTTTTTGATGCCGATAGAGGATGTGTTTTCGATATCAGGTCGTGGTACGGTTGTGACAGGTCGTGTAGAGCGTGGGATAGTGAAAGTGGGAGAAGAGGTAGAGATAGTTGGGTTTAAGGATACAGAGAAGACGACAGTTACGGGAGTGGAGATGTTTCGTAAGATGTTGGATGAAGGTCGGGCTGGCGATAATGTTGGGGTGTTGTTGCGTGGGACCAAGAAAGAGGAAGTTGAGCGAGGTCAGGTATTGGCCAAGCCTGGTAGTATTACACCTCATAAGAAGTTTAAGGCAGAGGTATATGTGTTGAGTAAAGAGGAGGGTGGGAGGCATACCCCATTTTTTAATGGATATCGGCCTCAGTTTTATTTACGGACCACGGATGTGACAGGGAATGTGAAGTTGCCTGATGGTGTAGAGATGGTGATGCCTGGAGATAATGTGACGATCGAGGTAGAGTTGATCACACCTGTGGCCATGGAGAAAGAGATGCGTTTTGCAATACGAGAAGGTGGTCGTACTGTTGGTGCAGGTGTCTGTACTGAAATTGTGGAGTAAGATATTCTGTGAAAATATTTTTAAATTGCAGCGTATGTAAAGGGCGTAATTATCTTTTTAGAAAAAGTGTTTTTGAAAAAGGTAGACGCTTAGAGAGAAAAAAATACTGCAGGGTTTGTAATAAGCATACTTTACATCAGGAATCCAAGTAGCTTTGTGCTTTTATCTCCTGTGCATTTTTAGAGTTGCTAGGAGAGTAGCTCAATTGGTAGAGCACCGGTCTCCAAAACCGGGGGTTGCAGGTTCGACTCCTGTCTCTCCTGCTAGTGTGTTGAATTGAAGGTTTAAATTTTATGGGACGTTTTCAAAAGTGGATCAAAATTTCCTTGCTTGCAGCGGCCTTCATTATGTGGCTTTTGCTCAGGGCTGTTTTTACTGAGCTTTGGTCCGTCTTTAAGCTTCCATTGACTGCGCTTAATGTAGGGCGTTGGGTTAAAGCTTGGGATGCATGGCCAGAATTTTTGAGTTTTGTAGAGGTTTGGCGTTTAGTGTGGCCTGAAATCATTGCTTTACTATTAGTTCTGGTGCTTTATTTTACGATAAAAAGAAGCTCAAAGGCACAGTCTTTTTTAGAAGAAGTGTTCTCTGAGTTTTCAAAAGTAACTTGGTCGACAAGAAAAGAGGTTGTGGCTTCGACGGGAGTGGTCGTTGTGATGGTGGCGTTGGCAACTATTATTCTTTCTCTGTTTGATTTATTATGGGGAAGTGTTATGGGTAAGTTTCTGCCGATCAAAGCGAAACCAAGGTAGTTTAAGGTTTGAGTATTAAAAGGTATTAAATTTATGTCACACCGTTGGTATGTGGTTCATACATATTCAGGTTATGAGCAAAAAGCAAAGTTGGCTTTAGAAGAAAGAGTTAGGTCTATGGGGAAAGAACCCCTTTTTTCAGAGGTATTGGTGCCTTCTGAGAGTGTTGTGGAAATGAAAAAAGGTGTAAAAAAAACTTCATCTAGGCGATTTTTTCCGGGTTATATTTTGGTGAAGATGGATCTTAATGATGAGACCTGGCATATTATCAAGGGGACACCAAAAATTACCGGTTTTGTGGGTGGGGGGCGCAACCCTCCGGCTGTTCCTGATGAAGAGGTTAAGCGTATTACTCGCCAGATTGACGAGGGGACATTGCGGCCTAAAGCTAAGGTCGAATTTGAAAAGGGGGAATCTGTTCGAGTTATTGAGGGGCCTTTTGCAAGTTTTGCGGGTGTTGTTGAAGAGGTTAGTCCCGAAAAAGGTAAACTGAAAGTTTCGGTGAGTATATTTGGTCGCTCGACTCCAATTGAGTTGGAGTTTATGCAAGTAGAAAAAGCTTAATATTCTAGCTGATTAAAAAGTTTTTTTAAAGGTATAAAAAATGGCAAAAAAAATTCAGGCATTCATAAAATTGCAATGTCCAGCAGGACAAGCTAATCCTGCTCCGCCAGTTGGGCCTGCTTTGGGTCAACATGGTGTGAACATTATGGAGTTTTGTAAGCAGTTTAATGCAAAAACTCAAAAAGATGCTGGTTTAATTATTCCTGTAGTGATTACGGTCTATCAAGATCGCTCCTTTACTTTTATTACTAAAACACCTCCGGCGAGTATTTTATTATTGAAGGCTGCAAAGCTAAAAAAAGGTTCAGGTGTCCCGAATAAAAATAAAGTTGGGTCTGTTAGTCGAGCACAAGTAGAAGAGATTGCGCAAACCAAGATGCCTGATCTTAATGCGGGAGATTTAAGTGCTGCCGTAAAAATTATTGAAGGAACGGCACGAAGTATGGGTATTGAAGTGAATTAAGTTTTATTGTAGAGGTTTCTAATGTCTGGAAAAAAATATCGAGAAGCTTTAAAAAAGATTGATGTAGAAAAAAAATATTCGCTACAAGAAGCGGTTGCGATGCTTAAAGAGGTCAAAACGGCAAAGTTTGACGAAAGTGTTGAGCTTGCTTTGCGTTTAGGTATCGATGCGCGGCAAACAGATCAAATGGTTCGTGGTGCGGTTTCCTTGCCGAATGGCACAGGTAAAACTGTGAGAATTTTGGCTTTTGCTAAAGGTGATAAAGTCGCAGAGGCTGAGCAAGCGGGTGCTGATTACGTTGGCGGAGATGATTTGGTGGAAAAAATTCAGGGCGGTTGGATGGATTTTGATAAAGTTGTCGCAACGCCAGATATGATGGCATCTGTCAGTAAAGTGGGAAAGCTTTTGGGGCCCCGCGGTTTAATGCCTAATCCCAAAGTAGGAACTGTGACTTTTGAATTAGAAAAAGTTATTAAAGAGCTTAAGGCGGGCCGTGTTGAATTTCGTAATGATAAAGCGGGTATTATTCATGCTGCGGTGGGCAAAGTTTCCTTTGCTTCTGAGAAAATAGAAGAAAACATAAAAAGCTTTATCGCAGCGGTGGTTCGTGCTAAGCCAGCCGCCAGTAAAGGGCATTATTTAAAAGGGGTATCATTGAGTTGTACCATGAGCCCAGGGTTAAGTCTGGATTCAAACGTTTTTATGTAAGTATTTTTAATTTTACAATTTGCGTCAAAGACCGCAGGTTGCTTTTAAAGTAATAATTCCTGCGTAGACAGTCTTCTGAACTACTCCTAATCAATTGAGACAGGTCTTTTTCGCAATATTTACTGTGATCACGTATTAATTTTTTTGATTTCCTGGAGGAAAGACCGTGAATCGTCAAGAAAAACAGAGCTCAATAGAGGAGCTTAAACAGCGTTTTAGTAATTGTGTCATCGCTTTATTAACCGATTACAAGGGTTTAAAGGTTAACGAAATGAATCAACTGCGTCGTGCTTTAAAGGGTGTTGATGCAGAGATGAAAGTCTATAAAAATACTTTGGCTAAGCTGGCTGTTCGCGATACCGGTATGGATGTCTTAAATGATTATTTTCAGGGTACCGTGGCATTGGTGACTTCTAAGGTCGATCCGGTTGGTCCTGCAAAGGTCATTGTTAATTTCGCAAAGGAGTTTCAGAAGCCAGAAATTAAAGCAGCTGTTGTTTCAGGTGCCTTGATGAATGCAAGTCAGATTGACTCTTTATCTAAGTTGCCTTCGCGTGAAGAGATGTTGGCTAAATTAATGGGATCGATGAATGCTCCAGCGCAAAACTTAGTCAATGTTTTAAGTGCAATTCCTCGCCAGCTGGTGACGGTTTTAGCGGCTATTCGTGATAAAAAATCTTAAAGTGTTTTAATTAAAAAATAAAATTTTGTTTAAATTTATTTAAATTGGAGGAACCTAAAATGGCAGAAGTAAATGCTGAACAAATCCTTGAAGCAGTAGAAAAGATGACCTTGTTAGAGGTGGCAGACCTCGTAAAAGCTTTTGAAGAAAAGTTCGGAGTTTCCGCTGCGGCACCTGTTGCTGTTGCTGCAGGTGGCGCGAATGCAGGTGGGGCAGCAGTAGAGGAAAAGACTGAATTTGATGTCGTTCTTACTGAGGCAGGTGGAAATAAAATCGCTGTAATTAAAGAAGTTCGGGCAATTACCGGTTTAGGGCTTAAGGAAGCTAAAGACCTTGTTGAGGGCGCTCCTAAGCCTGTAAAAGAAGCGGTTGCAAAAGAGGAAGCAGAAAAAATAAAAGGACAGCTTGAGAAAGCTGGAGCTAAAGTCGAGCTAAAGTAGCTCTATGTAATATGAATCTATGAATCGTGCTTTACCTTAGGTACAGCTAGTTTGAAATGAGGAATTCATATGAGTCTTAATTATATCCCCTTTGGGGATCTAAGGAGGAACTTTTCTAAGCTCCCCAATGTAATAGAGCTACCCAATTTGATTGAGATCCAAAAGCAAAGTTATGAAAAATTCTTGCAAGCTAATATTGCGCCTGAAGAAAGGGAAGATCAAGGGTTACAAGGGGTTTTTAAAAGTGTATTTCCTATTAAAGACTTTAATCAGACAGCCAGTCTAGAGTTTGTTTCTTACCGTTTTGAGAGACCTGCTTACGAAGTCAGTGAATGTCGAGAGCGGGGTATGACTTATTCTGCTCCGCTAAAGGTGACTGTTCGCTTAGTTGTTTGGGAGGTCGGAGAAGAAGGTGGTACAAAAACAATTCGTGATGTTAAAGAGCAGGAAGTTTACTTTGGTGAAATTCCGTTGATGACAGAAACAGGGACCTTTATTATCAACGGGACCGAAAGAGTAGTGGTGTCACAATTGCACCGTTCTCCAGGGGTCTTTTTTGAAAGTGATAAAGGGAAGACACATGCGTCAGGAAAAATTCTTTATTCAGCGCGTGTGATTCCTAATCGCGGTTCCTGGTTGGATTTTGAGTTCGATCCTTCGGATATTGTTTATGTGCGTATTGATAGAAGGCGTAAAATGCCAGTGACTCTTTTGGTGAGGGCATTAGGTCTTAATTCTGAGGAGATCTTACATTTCTTTTACAAAACAGAAAACATTAGCTATCAAGGTAAAAATATTTACAAAACTTTTGATCCAGAGCTTGTTGGTTTGCAGAGAGCTGCCAAGGATATTCGTCACCCAAGTACCAATGAAGTTTTAGTTAAAAAAGGTCGACGCTTTAGTAAAGGTGCAATACAAAAGCTTAAGGCTGCAAAGATAAAAGAAATTTCCGTTGAGTTGGAAGATATCGTTGGGCGTCCTGTTGCGCATGACCTGGTTTCTCCTAAAACAGGTGAGATCATGTTAGAATGTAACGAATTGCTTACCGAAGAAAAATGGGAAGAAATCAAGGCTGAGGGCGTCATGGAAATCCCCCTTCTCTTTATTGATAATTTTAATGTGGGCCCTTATATTCGTAATACTTTACTTCTTGATAAGGCAAAATCGACGGATGAAGCTTTGATAGATATTTATCGTCGACTTCGTCCTGGTGAACCAGCAACTTTAGAGGCTGCGACTCTATTTTTTGAAAATTTGTTTTTTAACCCAGAGCGCTATGATTTATCCAAGGTTGGACGTTTAAAAATTAATCATAAATTCGGTTTTGATGTACCTATTTCAGAAACAGCATTGCGCAAAGAGGATATTTTAGAGGCTATAAAATATCTTGTCCAATTACGCGATGGGGTTGGGCAGGTGGACGATATTGACCATTTGGGCAATCGTCGCATTCGTGCTGTAGGTGAACTGCTAGAAAATCAATACCGTGTAGGCTTGGTGAGGATGGAACGAGCTATTAAGGAACGAATGAGTCTGCAGGAAATAGAAACCTTGATGCCGCATGACTTAATAAACCCTAAGCCTGCTTCTGCTGTTGTTAAAGAGTTTTTTGGAAGTAGTCAGTTGTCACAGTTTATGGATCAGACAAACCCTCTTTCAGAAGTTACACATAAGCGTCGTTTATCGGCTTTAGGGCCTGGCGGTTTAACGCGTGAAAGAGCTGGTTTTGAAGTGCGTGATGTTCATGCAACTCACTACGGTCGTATTTGCCCTATTGAGACCCCTGAAGGTCCCAATATTGGATTGATTTCTTCTCTTTCAAGTTTTGCGCGTGTCAA
>JAUHYS010000318.1 GCA_030426445.1 bacterium | reverse complement strand
ACTATTTTGGCGAGTACCGCCGTTTGATAACCGCAACCCATGCCAATTTCTAAAACTTTATCCTGTGGACCGAGTTGTAGTTTTTCTAACATAAGAGCAACAATATAAGGCTGGGAGAGGGTTTGACCTTCGCCTATTGGCAAAGGGTGATCACGATGCGCCATCGGCAAAATGCCGGCATCCACAAAAAGGTGCCGAGGCACTTCCAGCATGGCTTGAATCACATTTTGATCCTGAATCCCACGCTGAATCAATTGTTCCTGAACCATGCGTTTACGCGCCACCTGATAATTTTCGTCATTATTTTTCATAGCGGTATGCACCCACTTTTTATGACTGGGTTTAAAAGATCGCTGACGAGCAATACGAAGACTCATGTTAAATTTTCCACTCTTTCATTTTTTCCAAAAAAGGCTGATGCACAAAATTGATATTGAGTGGTGTCAAAGCAATATAATTTTTAAATACTGCATTGCAATCGCTGCCTTCAATATCTTCAAAGGCTTTTTGGTCTCCACCAATCCAATAATAGTTTTTACCGCGCGGGTCGATTTTTTCGACGACCACATCACCGTATTTGCGACGCCCTAAAATACAAAATTGATGCCCTTTAATTTTACTTTTAGGAAGATTGGGAACATTGACATTGAGCATCACACCCGGAGATAAAAAATTCTTTTTTAAACTTTTAATGAGGCGTGCCACAAAATTTGCAGCAACTGAGAAGTGCAGTTTACCCTCGCAATTGGCTAGCGAAACTGCAATCGAAGGAATGCCAAGTATGGCGCCTTCCATAGCTGCAGAAACGGTTCCCGAATAATGGACATCATAGCCTAAATTAGCACCGTGATTGATCCCCGAGACAATCAAATCAGGCCGCTTTTTAAGAATATTATTCACGCCCAACATAATCGCATCGGTGGGGGTTCCATCGATCGCATAATAATTTTTTTTATGTTCTTTGATACGCAAAGGTCGGTGCAAGGTCAGAGAATGGCTGGTGGCAGACTGTTCCCGATCTGGTGCGACAACTACCACCTTAGCTTGTTTTTTAAGCGTATCTGCTAAGGTATTAATACCCTCGGCATAAATTCCATCGTCGTTTGAAACTAAAATTCGCATATCGATGGACTAGCGCAGATCAAAAAAATCACAAGGAAAAAGGTAAAATATCGAAATAGTTTGTAGCTAATATATCATTTTTTTAGACCCAAGTTCAGGGTTCCTATCGTCTTTGTTTTCGACGACAATTTTATATGTATTTTTTATCCTTTGAGGAGGCATTATGTTGGGTTCAATCAAGAAAAACAGACAATTAGCAAAAAAAACGGCTTTTTTATTTATCTTTATGAGCCTCTTTTTAGTAGGAGGGATTGCTCTACAATGCAGCAGTGCGAGCCAAAATATCAAGCACTCAACAGGAGATAAACTTATTGCATTTCAATCTCAGACCGAACTCGAAGCTTTTTTAAAAAAACGCCTTGCACAATACGAGAGCAAAAGAAAAAGCGAAAATAAAGCTGGAGGATACGCTAAAAGTTCAGCGGCCCCAGCCGAAATGGCCAGTCCCATGGCGGATACTGGCAGTGAATCCGAATCCGTCACCAACACCCAGCATGCCGGTGTGGATGAAGGCGGCATTGTTAAAGTTCATGGCAATTATTTAGTTGTCTTACGAAGGGGGCGGCTTTTTACCATTGATGTTCATAGGCAAAATCTTGATCCCATCAGTGCCATCAATGCTTACGGACCAGAGGTTAACCCCAGCGGAACCTGGTATGACGAAATGCTCATCTCTAAAAATACTATTGCCGTCATCGGTTATAGCTACCAAAGAGGCGGCACCGAAATCGGTCTCTTTAATATCAACTCAACTGGCCACTTAACTTATCGAGCGACCTATCATTTAAGGTCCAATGATTATTACTCTTCGCGCAACTACGCCAGTCGACTGATCGGCAATAAGCTTATTTTTTATACCCCGCTTTATTTGTCTTACGACCGAAATAATCTTTGGGGATCTTTTCCAGCACTGCGTAAATGGCACCGTGATGCCAAGCCCGAAGAGTTTAAACAAATCCTTTCGGCTACCGAAGTTTTCTATCCACTTTCCGAAGACCCTCAAAATTTAAGTACCTTGCATACCGTCACCATTTGTGACCTTGATCAAGTCGAAATGACTTGTTCGGCCAAAGCGGTTTTGGGGCCTTCCAGCCGCAACTTTTATGTCTCTCCCCA
>JAUHYS010000041.1 GCA_030426445.1 bacterium | reverse complement strand
AAAGGGCGCTCGGAGCTATTGGGCTTATATTGATAGACCTGCCGGATTTCAAAAAATTTTAATTGAGTCGCAAATTGATGAATATTTTTTTGCAGGGTTTGTACCATTTGGGGAAGCAAAGCCGGCCGCATCACCGAAAGTTCCTCACTGATGGGGTTGGCCAAAGCCTGTTCAGGCACATAGGCTTGCTCAAAAAGTTGCAGTAGTTTTGGTGAAGTAAAACTGTAATGGATGACTTCCGAAAAACCCCAGGATGCCAATAAACGACGAATCTGCTGAATCACGGAGTTTTTTTCATTCGCTTTGGATTGCGCTAAAGTCTTGAGATCCAGCTCGGGGTAGCTTGTGGGAATCTTTTGATAGCCGTAGAGTCGAGCGGCCTCTTCAATCAGATCAATCTCACGAGAGAGGTCACTGCGAAAAGGGGGAATTTCACAAAGCAACTCTTCTCCTTGAGTCTGCACACGGATCTCCAAGCGCTCGAGTAAAGCTTTGATTTGGGTAGGGGGAATTTCTACGCCTAAAACTTGTTGCACGCGCTGGGGGCGTAATAAAATCTTTTGCTGAGCAAAAGCTTGAGGATACAAGTCAACAACTTCTGGGTCAGGCTCGCCGCCTGCAAGCTG
Organism: bacterium; assembly: GCA_030426445.1. Taxonomy (GTDB): domain Bacteria; phylum UBA10199; class UBA10199; order DSSB01; family DSSB01; genus JACKPJ01. Next base: position 10,468 of record JAUHYS010000041.1, on the reverse strand, counting down.
CAAAATCAGCTCGGTCAGGGCCTGCAAAGCAAGCACACAGCCCTCGGGATCCGTGCCCCGTTCAAAACGATACCCAGACTCTGTCTGCATGCCAAATACACGCGCTGTTCTGCGAATTCCTGCGGGTTCAAAATAAGCGCTCTCTAAAAAGAGATCTGTGGTAGTCTCCGTGACGCCCGAAGCTTCTCCACCCATGACACCGGCCAAAGCCAAGGGATGAGAGGCATCAGCAATCACCAAATGTTCAGGTTTAAGCTTGAGTTCTTTTCCTTCCAGACTGACCAGACTTTCACCTGCCTTAGCCTGACGAATTTGAATTGCCTCACCACCGATTTTACCAAGATCAAAGGCGTGCATGGGTTGGCCACGCTCGAGCAAGATATAGTTGGTTGCATCTACAATATTATTGATGGAGCGAATGCCACTGGCCGCCAAACGCTGTTGCAACCAAGTCGGAGAGTCTTTAACTTTGATTCCTCTAATAATACGGCCGCAATAACGCGGGCAAGCTTGAGGAGACTCTAAAGTGACTTGAAGCCCCTTAATTTTTACCTGCCTGTCAGACGGAGTCACCGTTTGAGTTTGAGCGTCTCCAATTGGTTTTTTTTCTAAATCTATTGAAAAATTCGCAGCAATTTCTCGAGCAATTCCCAAAACCGAAAGGCAGTCTCCACGATTAGGCGTCACGTTGATTTCTAAAACTTCGTCATTAAGCGATAAAGCTTCATCCAAGGGAATTCCTAAGCCTGTGTCCTGGGGAAGGATCAAAATGCCTTCGCTTTCTTCGGCCAGGCCCAATTCGCTCTCTGAACAAAGCATTCCACAGGACTTAACTTTACGGATTTCGGTCTCCTTTAAAGTCAATCCGTTGGGAAGGGTCACACCGGGCAAGGCCAGCGCCACTTTGTCTCCTGCTTTCATATTCTTAGCGCCACAAACCAGACTGACGGTTTGCTGGCCATCGGTCACCTCGCATAAAGATAACCGGTCCGCATTAGGGTGTTTATCTTTGGAAAGAATTTGGGCCGTCACCACCTGATCCAGTCCCTCACCCAGTTTTTCCAGGGCCTCCACTTCCAGCCCGGACATAGAAAGCTTTTCGGCGATCTCCTCGGCGCTGGCGTCAATTTTAATCCATTCACGTATCCAATTGAGACTGATTTTCATGCTATTCTCTTACGTTTTTAACCTTATTTAACATAAACTTACGCCTTTTTTTTGCATTTTTAAAGGGAAATTCATTCATTTTTTGGTCGCAGTGCGACCGTGCGACCAAAACAAACTCAAATCACCGCATTAAAACTGGCTTAAAAAGCGATGGTCATTTTCAAAAAAAAGTCGCAAGTCGTTGATCCCAAACTTGAGCATGGCCAGGCGTTCCAAGCCAATGCCAAAGGCAAAACCCGTGTACTTTTCGGCATCGTAACCCACACTTTTAAAGACGGCCGGGTCAACCATACCGCAGCCCAAAATTTCGAGCCATCCGGTTCCCTTACAAATCACACAATCCTTTTTAAGACTTTTGCAAAAAACGCAGGAAATGTCTAACTCGGCACTGGGTTCGGTAAAAGGAAAATAACTGGGTCGAAAACGCACTTGAGTTTCTTCATCAAAAATTTGCTGGATAAATAAAGTCAAAACGCCTTTTAAATCAGCAAAGGTGGTTTTTTCGTCAATCCACAGTCCTTCAATTTGGTGAAACATCGGAGTATGGGTCACATCCGAATCTGCCCGATAGACCACGCCTGGGGCAATCATGCGAATCGGTGGCTGATTTTGTTCCATGACATGAATTTGTACCGTCGAGGTATGGGTCCGCAGCAACCACTTGAGACCCGGCAAATAAAACGTATCCTGTAAATCGCGCGCGGGGTGGTCTACGGGAATATTCAGCGCTTCAAAATTATGGTAGTCATCTTCGATTTCCGGGCCAGTATGGGTTTGAAAACCCATCTTTTCAAAAATAGAGGAAGTTAAATCGTAGATTTGAGTCAGTGGATGAATATGGCCGCGGGTCACGGGGCGACCTGGCAGGGTGATATCAAAAGTATCCTGAGCAATCTGTTTTTCATAGACCTGAGCCTGAACACGTTGCTCTGCCTCAGTGAGTTTTTCTTCGAGGGATTGTTTGATTTCGTTAGCCTTAGCCCCAACTTCTGGACGATCTTTGGGGTCTAGCTTTCCTAAACCTTTTAAAATTTGGGTGAGCTTGCCTTTTTTTCCCAGGAAAAGCACGCGGGTTTCTTGAAGGTTTTGAGGGTCATCTACACTTTTTAAAACAGTTTGGAGTTCAGTTTGAAGGGATTCAAGGCTAGTCAGTAAATTTTCTTTCATGACTCACTATGCTTGCTTTGCTGCAGCAATTACCTGTTTAAAAGCCTCCGCATCACTGGCAGCCATTTCTGCTAAGACCTTGCGATCTAAAGAAATGTTGGCTTTTTTAAGTCCACCCATGAATTGGCTATAGGACATGCCTTCCGCGCGAACAGCGGCGTTAATACGTTGTATCCACAAACTACGAAAATCACGTTTTTTAAGACGGCGGTGAATATAGGCGTATTTTAAAGCACGGTCGACGGCCTCTTGAGCGCTGCGGAATAATTTTGAACGTCCACCGCGATAACCTTTGGCAAGTTTTAAAACTTTATTTCGACGGCGTCGGGCTTTAAAGCCTCTTTTAGCACGTGGCATAATCTCTCCTTAAAAATTTACTTGAGTATCATTTGCTTGATCGCCTTAGCGTCTGCATCTGAAAGATAAGTAGATTTTCGCATTTGGCGTTTGCTCTTGGTGGTTTTTTTGGTCAAAATATGACGACGAAAGGCCTTAGTAAATTTGACTTTACCTTTAGCTGTCACTTTAAAGCGTTTTTTAGCCCCACGCTTGCTCTTAAGTTTGTTTTTCATGATGTTTTTTCCTTCTAATTTTGGACTGGCCTTATAAAGTTTATTTCATCTGAGGTCAAGACATGATTTCCTCTAAAAATCTTACACAGGTGCCAAAATCATCATCATTTGACGGCCTTCCATTTTATAATTGACCTCTTTTGTGGCCTTTTCAACTAAATTTTCGCAAACCTTATCTAAAATTTCCTTTCCTTTATCCCTATAGGCCATTTCACGGCCCCGAAAGACCACGGTCACTTTGACTTTATTGCCCTCTTCGAGAAATCGTTGGATGTTTCGAAATTTAAAGTCAAAATCGTGCTGATCGGTATTGGGCCTAAATTTAATCTCTTTTAAGTTAATGGTCGTTTGCTTTTTCTTGGCCTCTTTCTGCTTTTTGGTCTGCTCATACTGGAACTTTCCATAGTCCATGATTTTGCAAACCGGGGGTTTTCCCTGGGGGGAGATTTCGACGAGATCCAAACCCTGCTGTTGAGCCAGCTCGTTCGCTTTTGAGGTAACAAAAATACCGAGTTGTTTTCCATTTTGATCGATTAAGCGTACTTCTGGAACACGAATATTACGGTTAATACGAATAAATTTTCTTTGCGAAATGTGAACCTCCTAGTCATAACGCTCCCTATCCCCCTCTTCATCTCAAAAGAGGGAACTATTCAAAAAAGATATCTTTTACTTCTAAAAACTATTTATATATCATTTAACAAAGCTATTAACTAATAAAAACGCTGCTAAATCGTCCCCCCTCTTAATTTTAAGAGGGGGCCAGGGGGCGTTTATTCTAATTTTCAACTTAAGTTGATAAAAACCAACCACGCACTATTGATAAAGTTTACTCATAATTCTTCAGGCGTCAACTGTGAATCATGATATTTATCACTTCGTTTCTTCTTTTACTTGCTCAATGAACTCTTGCACAGAAAGCGCCCCCTTATCACCGGTCTTACGATCTCTCCAGGCAACTTTTTGTTCGCTAACTTCTTTATTTCCACAAATCAGCATATGAGGGACTTTAAGTAATTGAGCCCGGCGAATTTTATGGCCGAGTTTTTCTGAACTGCTGTCAATTTCTACACGAAATCCAGCTTGATTTAACTGCTGCTGTACATTGAAGGCATAATCCATTTGGGCATCCGCTATGGGTAATATCTGGACTTGCACAGGAGCCAACCAGGTGGGAAAGGCTCCCGCATAGTGTTCGATAAGTACACCAAAAAAGCGTTCCATCGAACCCATGAGAGCGCGATGGATCATAATGGGTTGCTGACGCTGTCCATTAGAGTCAGTGTACTGCAACTCGAAGCGCTCGGGGTTATTAAAGTCCACCTGCACAGTAGAGCATTGCCACATGCGACCAATGGCATCTTTAATTTTAAGGTCAATCTTGGGGCCATAAAAAACACCTTCGCCTGGATCGATTTCGTAATTGAGTTTTTGCGATTTGAGAGCACCTTCCAAAGCGGCGGTGGCAATCTCCCAATGTTCGTCACTACCCACGGACTTTTCTGGCCGGGTAGAAAGGTAGAGTTGAAAATCCGTAAAACCAAAACGATTAAGAAATTTCTGCGTTAAGCGCATCACATTTTCGACTTCTTGTTGAATTTGATCTTTGCGGCAAAAAATATGCGCATCATCTTGGGTAAAACCCCGCACTCGCAACAGGCCATGTAAGGCACCGGACCTTTCAAAACGATAAACCGTGCCTAGCTCTCCGTAGCGCAAGGGAAGATCGCGATAGCTTCGCGTATGACTTTTATAAATCTGCACATGAAAAGGGCAATTCATGGGTTTGATTTCGTAGGCCTGGCCTTCGACTTCCATCGGACTGAACATGCTATCCTGGTAAAAATCAACATGACCGCTGGTTTTCCAAAGGTCCAGCTTGGCCATATGCGGGGAATACACGGGCTCATAACCTTCGGCGAGGTGTAATTCACGCCAAAAATTTTCGATACTTTGGCGAATGCGCGCACCCTTGGGATGCCACAAAATCAAACCAGGGCCGAGGTCTTCCATGCTAGAAAATAAATCAAGCTCTTTACCCACACGACGATGGTCACGGGCTTCGGCCTCTTTAAGTAAATTGAGATAGTTTTTTAGCTCTTTTTTATTGGGAAAAGCGGTGCCATAAATACGCTGCAGCATGGGGTTTTTCTCGTCGCCTCGCCAATAAGCCCCGGCCACGGATAAAAGTTTAAAGGCTTTGATTTCCGCTGTGGAGTTCACATGCGGGCCCCGGCATAAATCGATAAAGTCTCCATGCTGATAATAAGTCACTGGGTCTGCATCCGGAATGTTTTGTAAAATTTCGACTTTGTATTTTTCTCCCAAGTCTTGAAATCGCTTCAAGGCTTCCCCTTTAGAAACCTCAATCTGTTCAAACTTGAGATTTTGATCGACGATTTCCTGCATCTTGGCTTCGATTTTTTCTAAGTCTTCGGGAGAAAAGGAATGGGGCACGTCAAAATCGTAGTAAAACCCGGTATCGATCGCCGGACCAATCGCGATTTTGGCCTCCGGATACAACTGCTTGACTGCAGATGCCATGACATGGGCAGTAGAATGACGCAGTCTTTCTAAGGGACTATAATGTTCTGTTTTTTCTTCTTCAAACATCTCTATGTTTTTATCATTTGTATAAAAGGTGGGTCCGACAGGACTCGAACCTGTGACCCCTTCCATGTCAAGGAAGTACTCTAACCACCTGAGCTACGGACCCAAAAACTTTAAGAACTTGCTGAAAAATCAGCCGTCAAAAATAAAAGGTAGAGATAAATACACGCCCTAGCGAAACGAAGTCAATATTTTTTCCAAAATCTCCTGTACAGCCTGCTCGCTTGTTTGCTCTCCGTCTTGGATTTTTTTTAATTTTTTTTGATACAGCGCACGCAAAACAGGCTGTTTTTCTAACCATAGATAAAAGTGTTCTTTTAAAAGTTCTTTAAAATATTGTTCGCGCGACTTTTGCAATCGTAACTTGATTTCTGGATCTTGCTTTGCTTGATGAGAAAATTTTTGATGTTCCAAGATAAGACGGAGTAAATCCGCCACGCCCTCTCCCTTATTGGCTTGGGTAAGCTGAATAGGCGGCGTCCAGGCTTGGGCCTGCCCCAAATCCAACATGGCTCGGATTTGTGCCACACGTTTCGGCGCTTCGGGCCGATCCGCTTTATTGATCACAAAAATATCTGCCATTTCCATTAAGCCTGCTTTCAGGCTTTGTACCGTATCACCCGTCTCGGGTGTCAGAACCACGAGGGTCGTATCGGCCAAGCTGACAATTTCGCATTCGGATTGGCCCACTCCCACGGTTTCTAAAATCACCCAATCCAGACCAAAGGCCTCCATCAGCCTAGCTACGGATTCCGCATGCGTCGACAGCCCCCCGTGATGCCCCCGACTACTTAAACTGCGCACAAAAACTTTGGGGTCGCTCGCGTGCTCTTGCATGCGAATACGGTCGCCCAGCAAGGCACCCCCGCTAATGGGTGAACTGGGATCCACCGCAACTACCCCCACGCTTTGGTCACTTTTTCGGATTTCTTTAATCAAGGCATTGACTAAAGTCGATTTGCCGGCTCCCGGAGGGCCGGTAATCCCTAAAAAATGGGCATGAGGCTTTGCTTGTGTTTTTATTTTAGAATTTTTAGCGTGTTGATCTCTAAGTTCTTGAATGGATTGAAAGATTTCGTTTCTTTGCTGAGGGTGAGACTCCAACCAAGAAATCATGCGACTGAGGGCCAGCCTTTCTCCCTGAATAAAGCTTTTGAGGATTTGTTCCATAAAAATAGCTATATTCAGAAACTAAAGAATTTTCCATTGCTTTTTCAAAAAGAAAAAGGCCCTTTAAAAGGGCCTTTAAAATAAAGAAAGAATAAATATTTAAAATACAACAAATGGATAAGACAAACTAACTGACGAGACTCGCATCATTATTCGCATTGCTGGTAGCATCTCGAGCACTTTGCTTGTCACCTTGTTTATTACCAAGAAGCTCTGCCACGGCTCTGTCGCCTATTGCTTTTGCACCTGCCTCCAATTGTGCGGCAAAGCCTGCTTGCAATTGATCTGATTGCTCATTAGCACCTTTAACCTCATCTTCAGCTGCCTCAAAGATCTGACCAACAGCATTTTTAAAGACTTGTTGTTCCATACCAGCCGTGGCAGCATCCTTGCCTTTACCTGCAAGCTCTTTGCTGCCTTCTTTTGCGGCATCTCCAGCTTTTTGATCTTTTTGATCGGCTTTTTGATCTTGCTGAACGCCACTAAATTGTTGCATTTGTGCAGCAGTGTCTTGTTGAATTTTACTTAATGATGTCATGATAAATCCTCCTAAAAAATAATATAATGATAGAAAAAAATCTTTTCTCTTAAAGGTTATCGGTTAGACCCCTAGAAAGAGTTGTGAATAGAAAAAAAATCTTTTATGCCATAAATCCTTCAAGCTTGGTTTGTTTATTCTCAAATTTCCAAAAAAGCTCCCTAAAACCCTCTAAAATCGACTCATAACGCTCAGGCGCAATTTTTTCGTTAAGATATGGGTATTTTTTTGTCGAATAATTAGGAAAATGGATACATTCTCTTATGGTACTAAAATCCATGGCATCATGCACCCAACCCCGCTCTTTAGCGTAATCCCATAAGTCGGTCCCTGGCCAAGGAATGGCCGTGTTAAATTCGACCCCCAACAACTTATTCGAATTTTTTTCAATAAATTCATAGGTTGCCATAAGGTCCTGCTCAGTTTCTAGGGGATGTCCCATAATAATGGAACAAGACGGATACAGCCCGTTATCGTAGAGCATATCAATGGCCCGCTGGTTTTCATCCATTGCACAGCCTGGCTTAATCTTTGAAAATACTTGAGAACTTCCTGATTCAGCTCCAAATTCGACATATTTCATGTTCATTTTTATTAGAGCTGCGATCATTTCTTTATCTAATAAATTAGCCCTTGCCCAACAAACAAAGTCAAACTCTTGATTGAGGCCTTCTGCATGGACCTTTTCTGCAATTTCTAAGGTGCGTTTTTTATTGACTATATATAAGTCATCAAAAATACGGATTCTTCTAGGGTTAGGCTTAATTTCTCTAATAGACTTGATTTCATCCACGACATAATCTGCGGAGTGCATCCGATAGCCTTCGGAAATATGAGGAATCACACAAAAGCTACATGTATAAGGGCAACCTCGGGAGGTCATCATATAAGTATAAGGGTATTTTAAACCAAATCGATTTCTGTCTGGAACAGGAATCTCATCTAAGCTACTGATTCCTTTACGAAAGCCTGTGAAATGTACTTTTCCGCCATCATGGTAGGAGACTCCTTTAATTTGACTGAGCCAGTCAGTGCCTAACTTTTGTTTTTTTTGATAAGTAGATAATAAATCGAAAAAGGTTTCCTCTCCTTCTCCAATCACAGCTATGTCAAATACCTCGGGTAGGACATGAGGAAGGGACGTTACATGCACTCCGCCTATAATAATTAAGGGGTTCCATAAGGCTTTGGCTCTTTTGGCAAGTTCAATTGCGTGTTGGAAATTTTCTGTAACAGATGAAATTCCTAAAACATCGGGTTTTTTCTTTACTAGTCTTTCGAACTTATCTTCTATTATTAGCTCGGCCTCTAATTTTTGTTTTTCTAAAAAACCAGCAAGATAGAGCAGAGCTAAATTAGGCATGGTTCTTTTTAGTCTTAGTTCCAAAAGATCAAAACAATCGTCCCTTAATGCTGTAGTCAGTCCTACTTTCATGATAATACTTTCCTTTATCTAAGCTATAACATCTATACTAAAAAAAGATAAGCCCTCTTAGTTATTTTTCGTCTTCTACATAAAATAAAGTTGAGTAAAAAAAACATTTTTTTTCTAAAAACAACTTTCTATCGTAGAACAACCGATAACTTGATTAGAGTTGTGCTAAATTAGAATTATTATAAATTTAGTTTTTAAAACAAAATATTTTTTTTAATTAGTAGGAGGAATTAAAATGTTCGTAATTATCGGAGGAGCTATCGGAGTCGCTATCGGAGTCGCTGCCATTGTTGCTGTTACAGCTGTAATGGTTAAAGCGATTGCCTCGACCATTGCCGCTAAAATTACTGCTGATGCAAATAAATATGCTGCTGATCAAGCTCGAGAAGCCAAAGAAACCCAAGCTGAGGAAAAAACCAAGCGAGCTGAAATCCGTGCTCAAAATAAACTCGATGTTAGAGAAGCCCGTAGAAATGACTCTAACAGCATGGAAAATCAACACCGTCGTACCACCGAACGCTTACTTGCCCTGGACCAAGCGTCTCAAGACTTATGGGCAAAAGAAAGTTCTTGGAGTAGCGGCGTCTACGAAGATAATTGGGATTATGGTTTCGATGAAGGCAAGGATTTTAATTCAGATAAGGCTTTAACCTAAAAACTTGCCAGGTCACCACAGAACTTAATTCATCAAAACTAAGTTTTCAATATTGAGATTTTTTCAAACAAACAATAAGAGATTGAGTGATAACAACTTAAATCTTCTTATTGTTTTTTTTTACTAAAAGCTTTAATGGTAATATAGAGAGTATAGAAACTTTGTTTTATCGCGACAAAAACCATTTACTCATCTATAGTGAGGAGAGTCCCAATGGCAGATGATGCTTATCTAATCAAAGTCAATTTAAGGGCAATGGATTATATTTGGTCTCAAGTCCCTAAGGAGATCAAAAACAAAAAAGAATATGTTGTGTACGAAAAAGACGACCTTCCTTTTCTCTACTATTCTGGGTTAGTCGATACCGAACGCGTCCCTTTGGAAGAGTGGCAAAAAGCCTTTGAGGAATGCTTAGGAGAAGATGGACGATATTGGGTTGATTATGAAAAACTGATTTCACTTGGTAAGTACCGCTATCATAAAGTTGTCAATGACCCCTTTGATCCCCTCAAAATGAGAGTGGGAAAATATTCTGTAGAAAGACTATGGAATGTCTTTGAAAACTCAATTCTACCTTCCTGTATCTTACCAAAAGAGTTTTTAAAAAGAATTTATGACTCAATGGTTGTAGGAGGGAAAAGCCTCGAGGATACTTTTTCAAAAGAAATAAAAAAAGCCAAAGAAAAGGCCAAAGAGGCAGGCGAAGAAATTAATTTACCTAAAACTCAAGGTTCTTTAGTCTTTACGGAAGGTGGTAAAAAATATATCAACGTCACGCGTGATCACCTTCTAAGAATTAAAGAAATTCTTGATAATTACCCTTCCCCAAGACGCAAACTCCAAGTTGGAGTCCATGAATTGCGTATGGAACGACTACAAAAGCTCGCAGATATCGCCATTAATCGTGAAGCCAGTGGCTTTGAAGCTGGAAAAGACTTTCGCGAAGATACGAAAAAATCTTTAAAGGATATGCTAGTCAAAGCATCTGAAAACAAAAATGCCGGTCGTAAGCCCACTGGTGAAGAGTTTAATATAGCTGATTTACAAAAGAGTAAGCGCCCCCCTTCAAAATTTTAATTAAAAAAGCATCTATCAGGAAATCTATGAGCTTAACACTACCCAAAATTCTCGATGTGACCATTAGAGACGGGTCC
>JAUHYS010000040.1 GCA_030426445.1 bacterium | reverse complement strand
CAGATGAGAAAAGATTATTGGGTGGCGATTTTAACCTATCGCTATGTCAATTCCCCGATGGAAGAAGCGGACCGCTTCCAAAATCCATTGGGTTTTCAAATTCTAACCTACCGACTTGATCAGGAGATAGTCCCATGAAAAAAATCAGTCTAGTAACCCTTTGCATACTTATTTTAAGTCCTTCTTTTCTAAATGCTAAACAGTACCCACGTGCTCTAGGAGCGGATAAAAGAGTCAAACATGTGATGTATAGTCCCAACGAGGTCTATGAGATCCATGCGACCTATGGTTTTCAAACCACCATCGAATTTTCCGATCAAGAAAACATTGAGGTGGCTTCCATCGGAGACTCTATTGCTTGGCAGGTCATGCCCGTGGGTTACCGGCTTTTTATTAAGCCAGTGGAAGACAATCCCCAAACCAACTTAACTGTTATTACCAACAAACGAAGTTATTATTTTCGTTTAGCTACGACAAGGCCCAAGGTGATGGGGGTAACTTATCTGGTTCGTTTTAAATATCCTGAGGAGTTAAAAAACACTTACCGCGCCGAAAGCACGATTAATAAGGCGACGAATCCTACAAATTACAACTTTGATTACAAACTCAAGAAAGGCAAAAAAAGTGGTCTCATTCGTGCTTTTGACGATCAGCAATTTACCTATCTTCAGTTTAAAAATCTTACGGACTTACCGGCCATCTTTTTAGTCGATGACAATAAAAAGGAATCCTTAGTCAATTATCGCATCGAAGGTCCTTACGTTGTTGTTGAACGTATTGCCCCAAAGTTTGTTTTCCGCCGAGGAAAGGTGGTCGGCTACCTCATCAATAAAGAAAATAAGCAAAAAAAGAAACGGGAGAAGGCCAATGGAAAATGAAGAAAGAGGCTCAAATCCTCAGAATTCATGGGGTGAAGAAGACTCCTACGAAAAAGATGATTTTAGAGAACCTCCAGAGCGAAAATCTCTGTTAGGAAATACAGAAAAAAAACGCAGTATTGGATTTCTGATTGTTTTTCTAGCGGTGTTACTTGTGGGAGCTTTCCTCATTTTTAAAAACGATCAAAAGGAACAGCCAGAAGGCATCATCCAAGAATCCGAGCAATTTGAACCGGCGCCTAAACGCGTAATTCCAATCCCAAAAACTCCAGTCCAAGAACCTTTCGAAGATATTCCTTCCGAAGATGAGATTAGAAGAGCCCAGGAGCTAGAAGCTTTAAGACAAGCTAGACTTAAGTCGGCGATTCTCATTTATCAGGGAGGTTCCAGTGCCAATCAAGTAGAGGAAGTTAGCTCAAATGAAAGTGCTATAACAACAAACCCAGTCTCAGGACATAGCCAAGACCCGAATGCTCAGTTTTATCAAGCCAGTAAGGTTAGTTCTTTCCCACGAGCTCAGGCCTCTACTATCACCAACCTAGGCTCTACCATTCTGCAAGGTAAATTAATCGATGCTGTCCTAGAGACAGGAATCAACTCCGATCTACCAGGGATGATCCGGGCAATTGTCAGTCGGGATATTTATGGTGAAGCTGGAAACCAGATCTTAATACCTCGTGGATCCCGACTGATTGGGCGATACAACTCGGCCATTCGAAAGGGACAGGCTCGTGTTTTTGTGATTTGGAATCGTTTGATCCGATCTGATGGAATTGAAGTGGCTCTTAACTCTGGTGGCACAGATCCATTGGGAGTTTCGGGGATGAAGGGAAAAGTGAATAATCATTTCTTTCAAATATTTGGAACCTCGGCATTGCTAAGCATTTTAGGAGCAGGATCGGCTACGGCAGGAGTGGATTCGATGGATCAAAATAATTCTCTGGCTATGTATCGCCAAGAGATTGCCAATAGTTTTCGGGAATCCTCCGCGGGTATACTGGAACAGTACGCCAATATTCCTCCTACGATTACAGTTAAACAAGGTGCGCTAATTAAGGTTTTTGTCGCGCAGGACCTTGATTTTTCAACGGCTCTGAACAGGCATCCGCACAACAAAATGATTTTTGTCCAATAGGAGAGATAAATGTGAGTAATATTGCCATCAACACCTTACTTAGACCTTTATTACCTTTCTTAAATAAAAATGGGGTTACCGAAATTTCAATCAATAAACCCAAAGAAATTTGGATGGAGTCTAAGGGTGAAATGACTTTTCACAAGGTTCCAGAGTTAGACTTCAAGCATTTGGAAAGTATCGCAAAGCTAGTGGCCAAACATACTGAGCAAAAGATTAGCACGGAAACTCCTTTACTTTCAGCAACCCTTCCCGAAGGGTACCGGATTCAGATTGTATTTCCACCAGCCGTCGAGTCAGGCTTGATCGCGGTCTCAATTCGGAAACAATCCCTCCTAAATATCAACCTCGATGATTATGAAAAGTTAGGAGCTTTTGCTTGCATAAATCAACGAGTTGAAAAGGAGGATGCTAATGAAGAAAATTTGCAAAACTTTTTTAAGCAAAGGAGGTATCGAGAATTTATTGAATTAGCCTTAACGCTTAAAAAAAATATTTTAATTTCAGCAGGCACCTCTACCGGTAAAACCACATTTTTAAATGCTTGTCTTAAAGCCATCCCTCTTCATGAAAGAATTTTGACCATCGAAGATGCTCGGGAAGTCAAGGTTCCTCACAAAAATTGTGTGCACTTAATTGCTTCACGCGGGGGCCAAGGACTGGCTAAAGTAACGCCACAGGAGCTTCTAGAAGCCTGCCTTCGACTGAGACCAGACCGCATTCTTCTTGGTGAATTACGGGGCGCTGAAGCATTTTCATATTTACGTGCGATCAACTCGGGTCATCCAGGGTCACTGACTACTATTCACTCCGATAGTCCGATACTTGCCTTTGAACAATTAACTTTGATGGTGATGCAAGCAGACCTTGGGATGGAGCGAAAACAAATCCTTGATTATATTCAATCCATTATTCCAATCGTGGTCCAACTTAAGCGTGGAGAAAAAGGCCATCGCTTTATTTCAGATATTTACTATCGTCAGGCAGCTCAAGCTTTCCCTTCTTAGCCAATTCTCTTGCTCTCCAGACCATAAAAATACAGGGATAAATCAGCAGTTCCATTAAAAAGGATGTGAAGATCCCACCCACCATAGGTGCTGCAATTCGTTTGGTCATGTCTGCACCACTTTCATAAGAAGCCGCCCACATAATCGGAAGTAAACCCAAAAAGGTTGTTAGTACGGTCATGACCTTGGGACGCACACGTTTGACAGCACCTTCCATAATAGAAGCTTCAAGATCATGTATGTTATTTAAGGCTCCTCTTTTTTTATGGTCTTCATAGGCTAAATCTAAATACAAAAGCATCACAACACCGGTTTCGGCATCCACTCCCGCAAGGGCTATGAGTCCCACCCAAACGGCTATACTCATGTTGTAATCTAAAAAATAAAGCAGCCAAAAGGCGCCAATGAGAGAAAAAGGGACGGCCAAAAGAACGATCCCTGTTTTTATCCAGGACTTTGTATTGAGATAGAGCAAGAAACAAATGATAAATAATGTGATCGGAACCACAACCATGAGTCGCTGTTTAGCTCTTTGCAAAAATTCATATTGACCGCTGATCGAATATGTATAGCCCGCAGGGAATTTCATATCCTCCGACAAAAGTTTCTTTAGGCCTTCTACATAGGAGCCAATATCCTGGTCGGTTTCAAGGTCAATAAAAACCCACGAGGTGAGCAACCCATTTTCATCTTTAATCACTGGAGGGCCACGATCCACTCGAATATCTGCAATTTCTTCTAAAGGAATTTGTTTCTTTTCAGAGACGGTAACCAGGGAGCGTTTTAATTTTTCCAAATTCTTTCGAAAACTCGGTTGATAGCGCATATTGACCGAAAAACGCTCTCTTCCCTCGACCGTTGTGGTGAGCTGATGGGATCCAATCACACCTTCAACAACTGCCTGGGCATCTTCAATGGTCATACCATAGAGGGAAAGTTTATCTCTCTTGATTTCAATATCCACATAATAACCTCCTAATGACCTTTCAGCGATGACTGAACGTGTACCAGGCAGTTTCTGAACAGCCCCTTCTAACCCAACAGCCAGTTCTTCAATAATTTTGAGATCATCTCCAAATATTTTCACCCCAACGGGTGTTCTGATTCCCGTGGTTAGCATATCGATTCGCGTCCGGATGGGAAACACCCAGGCATTGGTGGTCCCAGGCAATTTAACTAATTCATTCAACTCGTTGGTTAATTCATCCCAAGTCTTTGATTTCATCTCGGGCCAGAATATTCTCAGAGGCTTTTTAAGTAGTTCGGGTGCCCAAGAAGAATACCAACGTTCATGATAAACCTCAGACCATTCTTCCTGAGGCTGTAGTTGAATGACCGTCTCTACCATGGACAAGGGAGCTGGATCCGTAGCTGTATCGGCACGGCCGACTTTACCAAAGACAGTTTTTACTTCGGGGAGTTTCATGATGAGTTTATCTTGCTGTTGCATCCAATTGCGAGCTGTTTCGATGGAAATACCTGGTAGAGTGGTGGGCATATAAAGAATATCACCTTCATTGAGAGGCGGTAAAAATTCTTGGCCTAACTGGAAATAGACAGGTAACGTTAGCAGAATTAGCAGGCCTGAAATGATAATTGCCCCTTTTCGAAACCGGAGAAAAAACTTCAATACGGGCGTATAAATTCTGAAGAGCACTTTACTAATAGGGTGCTTTTCTTCCGAATGAATTTTCCCAGCCCAAAAGAAATTGACGAGACCACTTAATGTTTTATTTTTTAACGAAACTTTTTTGGGAATTTTCAGTAAAACAATCACAAGAGGGGGAACTAAGGTTACCGAAAGCAATGCCGCAAAAAACATTGAAGCATTTTTGGTAAAAGCAAGGGGTTTAAAAAGGTAACCTTCTTGACCCTGCAAAGCAAAAATCGGCATAAACGAGACAGCAATGACCAATAACGAAAAAAAGATGGGACGACCAACCTCCTGACAAGCATGGAGTAGAACGGTAGATAAAGGTTCTTTTTTTCCAGACGCTTGCCAATTCTCCAGGGCTTTATGTGCATTTTCGATAATGATAATCGAGGCATCCACCATGGCTCCAATGGCGATCGCAATACCGCCAAGCGACATAATATTCGCTGAAAAACCTAAATAATACATGGGAATAAAAGACATTATCACCGCAATCGGTAATGTTAGTATGGGAACTAGAGAAGAGCGAAAGTGCCAAAGAAAGATAAAGATAATCAAGGCAACGACTAGCATTTCTTCAGTGAGCTTTTTGGCAAGAGTATCAATCGACCTGCCGATTAATTTAGCACGATCATAGGTAATGATCAGCTCCGTTCCTTCGGGTAAGGAGGATTGAATTCTATCTAAGGTTTCCTTAACTCGCTCGATCACCGCATAGGCGTTTTCGCCATAGCGCATCACGACAATACCTGAGACTGCCTCACCTTCGCCGTTAAAGTCCGAAGCTCCACGTCGGATTTCAGGACCCATAGTCACTGTTGCGACGTCTCTAAGAAACACTGGAGCGCCTTCCCGAGTAGTTTTAAGGTTAATTTCTTCGATATCTTTAATGGATTGAATATAGCCTAAACCACGAACAAAATATTCGCGCTCACTCATTTCTAAAATTCTCCCACCCACATCGCGGTTGGAAGCTCGTATTTTGTCGGCAACTTGTTTTAAGGTAATATTGTACTGAGCTAAAATATTGGGATTAATTTGGATTTGATATTGTTTTTGAAAACCACCCACCGTTGCAACTTCCGCAACACCCGGGACCGCTTCAATTAAGTAACGTAGTTTCCAATCCTGAAAAGCCCTTAAATCTTCAATGGAGTTATTCCCGCTCTTATCCACTAAGGAATAACTTAAGACCCATCCCACACCGGTGGCATCGGGACCCAAAACAGGATTTACCCCTTCGGGAAGCTGACCTTGAATTTGACTTAAGTATTCTAATACCCGAGATCTTGCCCAATAAATATCTGTCCCTTCTTCAAAGATCACATAGACAAAACTGGTTCCAAACATGGAAAATCCACGAGCGACGGTCGCTTTGGGAGCTGCCACCATAGCGCTCACAATAGGATAGGTGATTTGATCTTCGATTAAATCTGGCGAACGGCCTTTCCAATCTGTCTTAATGATTACCTGAGGATCGGATAAATCAGGTATCGCATCGATGGGAATATTCCTTAGCGAATAGATTCCCCATAAGATTCCAATGACTGTAAAAATAAAAATCAGGAATCGTTTCTCAACACAATAAGCGATAATTTTTTCTAGCATAGTGTTTCTCTCTTAATGTTGGTGGCTGGATTGCCCACCCATTTTGATTTGAGTTTCCGAATCCATTAAAAAATGACCATTCGTGACCACTTCCTCTCCTTCTTCAAGGCCCTTGGTGATCTCAAAGTAATCTCCAGCGTCTTTTCCTAGTTCGACAATTTTCCCCACAAACTTACCAGAATTGCTTTTGACATAGACCATGTTATGATCTCCGTTGAATAGAATGGCGGATTTAGGAATCGCTAAATGTTTCCCCATGGGAAGATGGACTTTAATTTGAACTAAAGTATTCGATTTTAAATCTAAGGTTTGCTTTGATTGAATCAAGGCGCGCACGGTTTGAGACTCTAAGTCCACCATGGTACCTAGAGCCCGAATCGATCCATCGGCAAGTTTACGGGACTTAATATCGTAAATTTCTAATTGGGTACCTGGTTTGAGTAGGCTTACATCTCCCTGATAAAGGAAGGCTTCAAAAAAAGTCGGCTCTCCTGGTGTTGGAATATGAAATCCTAAGTTGGCTTTTCGAGTTTTTTTGATCAGACGAATCCATTCCTTAGATAATCCCATGAAATAGAGTTTTTCTTCCGAACTTTTAATCAGGTCATGGTCCCCTAATTTTAGGGCAATCAAATATTCTTTTTGAGCCACCCATAGGTCAGGGTCATGGGCCACTTTACCTTGAAGCAGAAAACTTTTTGAAAGATCTTGTCGTCCAACTTTTTCAACTTGTAACCCGATTTGCTGAGTTCGGGACGGATCGATTTTGATTCCTTTGGGTTCTTCTTTTGCAGTGCTACCTTCATGGTCATGGCCTTCGTGTTCATTGCCCGTATCATTTGCAGTTGATTCTTCGGTTTCTTTTTTAACGGGAACCAAATCCATACCACAAATAGGACAAGAGCCAGGCTGATCCATTTTAATTTGGGGATGCATGGGACAAGTATAATGGCTGACATCATCGGGTAGACTGTCTTTTTTACAGGCATTCAATCCAAGGATTAGCAAGAATGGGATCATGAGTAGCATTAAGTTAATTTTGAGTTTTTTATTTCGCATCGGAAACCTCCTGTAAGGTGGCCGCTTGATTGATGGTGTGGATGGGCAATCCCACGGCCATTTCAATTTCAGCTAATTTTTGGTGGTATTGGGAGTGGTATCGAACTTGATCAATTTGGTGATTCAGCAAACTGATTTCACTTAATAGAACATTTAAAAAATCAATTTTATCGGCTTCATAACTTGCTCGAGAGGAGTTGATGGTAGCATTATCCTGCGGGATGATTTTATCTTTCAACAAGTGAAATTGTGACTTAAATTGAAGAGAATCAAAATAGGCCTGCTCCGCCTGATAGAATACTTCTTGAGTGGTGGCTTGCTTGAGATATTCTTCCTGCTTCCGACGGTGTACCATTTCTTGAATATTTTTATTTTGTTTTTTTCCCGCATAAACGGGTAAATTAATGGTCACACCAGCCGAAAAGAAATCTTCACCATTTACAGGATCCCCTGGAGATGCTTGTCGAATTCGGTATCCCGCCCCAAAATCAAAATCCGGCAACAGGCCTTTTTTGGCTAAACGATGTCCCAATTCGGCTTCTTGAATCTGAGCCGTTTTTTTCTTAATCCAAGGGCGATTTTCTTGGGCTAACTGGCGAAGAGCCTCCATGGAAATAGAAAGCGATGTTAAATCTTGATTCTCTAGCTTAACTTTTAAAGGGATATTTTCAGGACGGTACAAAAGTGTATTCAAGCGTGAGACGAGCACTTTTTGGGTTTCCCTTAACTGAATCAATGTTTCGTCAATATTAGAAATTTCGATCTTGGTTTTGAGGATGTCTTGTTGAGTTCCTTTTCCAGCGGAGTAGCGAGCTTCTAAAAATTTTACCAAACCTTGAAGTTTTGCCTTGGTTTTTTGATTTAGCCGAATGGCTTGGTTCACATAGGCATATTCAAAGTAAGTTTGTTTAAACCGGGCCACAAGTTGATTAAGCCGCTCATAATAGGCCTGCTTCTCTTGCTCCGCTTGGGTAGATGCAATTTGCTTTTTAAGTTTGAGTTTTCCAGGAAAAGGAAATTTTTGTCTCAAATAGATCTGAAGGCCCGTCATGGCAGTACGGTTTAAGGCCGGGTTACGAATGGGGATATTACTGCCTTCAAAACTAAATCTCAAATCATCGAGAGACCCTGCTTGCGGCACCCTTAACTCATAGGCCTTGATTTTTTCCACCAGCCCTTTAAGTTCTGGATTGTATTCTAAGAGCTCGCTAGTGAGTTCTCTTAAGTTCTTTTCGCCAAAATTCCTTGGCTCTTTTTCTGTTTTTTCTGAAACCAATGAGACTTCTTTTCGATGTGCTAATTTATCTTCTGCTAAAACCTTTGCGGAAAATAGCCATACGCATAGAAGTACCACTGCGTAAGTGTAATATTTGTGAAGCATCTTACTCTCCAAATAATAGATGGATGCCTACACAAGTTCTCAAAATGAGAACTTGCAAACTTAAAGCTTCGTACGGTTAAGTCTTGAAGAGAATTTTATAAAATGAGAGTATGGTTCGCTAGAAAAATAGGAATTCCAGGGGGTAGGTTCTGGAGCTGATAATTAAATTTAAAGAAGTTATGACGACTCTTTAAGGAGTCCAAATGAACAGCCGTATTTAAAGCAAAAGTCGTCTCGCTATATTTTAATTTTAGCTCATGCTTGTCAACAGCTTGAGATTCTAAGGCGCTAGGGCATTGGCAAAACTCATTTTTTGAACTATTAAATTTACTGTCCGCTTTTGGGCAATGGGAAGATACTTTTTTCTCGCAACAATGGTGAGTTTTATTTGAAGAAATACAGGCACAGGCAAGTGCTGAAGATGCAATAATGCTCCAGGAGAACATTATTGTAAAAAGGATTTTTAATATACTTCTCATCAATTAAGCCATTATATGAAATTCACGTTATCTTCGCCATTATTTTATTGATTTTGCACTTACCACTTGTACAAATCAAATGCTTAGCTTCCCTATACAGCTTGGAGTATACTCCAAGGTCAAGGCAATAAATTATAATTCAATTTATTTATAAGTATCAAGTAGTTTGCAGATTATCTTTATAGATTTTTTGGTCATCGATCACTCAACTCGTTGCACACCGGAGGTGATTTATAATTTAAACCTAGTATCCTAAAATAATTTTCTCCTAAAACAATATTCCGGAATGCTTCATCATTCAAATATTTATTAATCTGACTGGTGATCTCAAGCTCTTCCTTATATGTCGCAAAATCTTTTTTCCTTGCAGCAACAAAGTCTGTTCCAGTTAAGATTCGAGTCGAATAAGCATTAAAAAAAGAAACGTATAGATTTCTAACTTCTTCTTTTTTAAAGTAGGCGTCGTGCAATACCCTCCAAGCTATGTCTAGCATTAAGTTTTTATTCTCATCCAAGAGAAGCTTCATAAGTCTAATGTGATGCTTTGGATCCATATTCATTAATTCTTTGGATAAACCCATGTGTGTCCAGACGATTTTATTTTCTGGATACAGTCTTAATACTTCTTTCATTAGATATAAATATTTTACTGGCTCAGCATCATTTCCCAAATCTGAATGAATTGTAATAGGAATACCTCGTTGCTTAAGGTATTTCATAAAGACTGCCCATTCTTTAATAGATGCCTTAGAAATTAATTCATGATTGTTGTTAAACAAAGCTTGTTTAACCAAATTTACTTCACCCATCCACTTGAACATGTTCGGATACTCTTTTTCTAGTAGATGTATTTGTTCAATAATTTGTTGAGGAGCAGCCAAGTCGGCAAAAGTCATAGATAGTGTCATATGTACACCACTAGGCTTTTGTTCTAAAAAATGAGCAGCATTTATGAAATCATTTTTAATACTTGGAATAACAGGAACGCCTGGACAATCTAAATAATAATCACAAACAGAATCTATCGGTAAGGTTTGCCCTATGCCATAGATATTTACAAATAGAACCCCTAACTTATTCAAATAACTGTTCAATTCAGTAAATGGTATTGCAGGTCCGCCAAAGGGGCGAAAATGAATATGTGAATCAACCACAGAAGTATAAGATTCTTTTAGTCGATTATAGCATTCTACATTTTTCGTTTTGAATGCACGTAAGCCCCGCTTCCTTAGACAGCCTGTTACTACTAAGGTAAGTGCTAAAAGACATAAAATTAGAAATTTATTCTTCATGGGTTTAAAGAAACAAAATTTTTAATATGAGCTAAATCATCATAGAAAATTAAATTTCAACTTGTGTGTTAACCTCAACTACTTGCTTAGGATTAATATTAAAATACTGGGTAATACGAGTGGCATTCCTCAACAAAAAGCCATATATAAATTTTGCCCACTTGGGCAATCCTGGCTTTTTAGTAGGGGTAATAATCTCTTTGGTTAAAATATAGCTAACTTTTTCAGGGTCAATATCAAACTCATTTTCTTTGAGGAGGTGCCGTACCAACGTCTTGATATCAGGCACTTCCATAAATCCATAACAAGCGTGGATCACATAAAGGCCTTTTTTCAATATCTCTAGACGGCCATGGGGCTCATCGAGCATATACGGACGGTGACATTGATTGACATGGAGTAAAAATATATTTTCATGAATGGTCTTATAAGTTTTAAATTCATTAAGGAGCGATAAGGGAATTTCCGAAGTATCCCTTACTAAATAAATGATCGCTCCTTGGGAGTGAAGCGGCGGATGCTTCTCCAATTCTTCTATAAAACTCTGTGTTGAGACTTCTTGTCTTTCTAGTTCTTTTTGAACAAGCTGCTGACCCCGGCGCCAGGTTAACATAATTAAAAAAAGTGAACCGGCTATCGTATGTGAATTAGC
>JAUHYS010000039.1 GCA_030426445.1 bacterium | reverse complement strand
GCTCATATTAAAAGATTGGAATTTCTGGGATCAAGCTGTTCCCAAAACGATCCCACGTCAGCTTTTAAAAAGCGTCCCTAAATTATCTCCAGACCTGGTATTAGTGATTCAGGGGGTACGGCGTTGTGGAAAATCAACCTTACTGGTTCAGTTAATTAAGCAGCTTAAGCTTTCTATCCAAGCCTGTACTTTTGTAAACTTCGAAGACCCTCGCCTTAGCGAACATCTCAATTATAAACTGCTCGACCAAGTGGTTGCTTTTGCTAAAAAACGTCGGCCAAGGCTCAAGAAACATTATTTCTTCTTTGATGAAATTCAAAATGTTCAAGATTGGCAAAAGTGGTTGCATGTTAAGACCGAAAGGCCCAAGCAGGAACATTTTATTATTACCGGTTCTAACGCTGCACTCCTATCGGGTGATCTAGGAACTCGCTTAACTGGGCGGCATAGTACTCTAGAATTATTTCCCTTTAGTTTTTGCGAGTATCAAACTGCAAAACCTAAAAATACTTTGGAGGATTACTTAAATGCTGGAGGCTTCCCCCGTGTCTTAAGTTTTCATCAATCCCAAGAGTTACTACGAGAATACTTTACTGACATTATTGAGCGAGATGTTCGGCGTCATGTTGCTGCGAGATCTCCCATAGTGCTTTCACGTTTAGTAAAAGCCATTTTCGAATCTACAGGTTCCGAAGTCTCACAAAGATCGCTGGCTGGCATGTTGGGGGTGACTGCAGATACGATTGGTTCATATTTAGAGGCTTGTGAATTAGCCTATATGATACTCCCTTGTCCCTACTTTACTTTTTCTGAGAGGCAGCAAACAGCTCGAAATAAAAAATATTACCCTATTGACTTAGGCTTGCGTCAAGCTGTGATTACTAAGACCGGTTCTGATAGAGGTAAGCAATTAGAGACCCTTATTTTTCATCACTTAAGAAAAAAACACCGCCAGGTTTATTATTGGAGAAAAAAAGGAGAGGTTGATTTTATCACAATGGATTCATCTGGAATCACACCTTATCAAGTCAGTTGGGGCTTGCCTAAAGAGAGGCATCTGCAAGCTATAGAAGAGTTTAATGAGGCCTATCCCGAGGCAAATGCTGGTGTGTTTATCCATCGAGAAAACATCGAAGAGTTCTTAAATAATAAACCTGTTTAAAAATAACTTTTGAAGATTTCTATGGCTTTGTGTAAGAGAACTTCCATGTCTATTCTTGTTTTAGGTTTAGGAAGAACAGGGGTCTCACTTGCGAAATATTTTTATTCCCAAGGAGAACAAGTTTGGGGTGTAGACGATTCAAGTCCAAAGCAAAACCAAAATCCAGATTGGAAAGCCTACACTCATCAACTCTTCTTAGGAGGAGAGCTTCCTCACTTAAAAAGCATCGACCGTTTTTTCATCAGTCCGGGTGTGGATCCTAAGCATTCCTTGGTTCAACAAGCTCTTAAACAGGGTCTAAAAATCGAAGGAGAACTAGACCTCGCTTACGAACTCATGTGCAAAAAAACTGCGGCTACTCTCATTGCCATTACGGGAACCAATGGGAAATCGACGACGACTTCCTTAATTGGAGAAATGCTCAAAAACGCTGGGCTTAAGACAGGTGTGGGCGGTAATTTGGGGACTCCCTTTTTAGATTTGGTTTTGGATGAACAAAATTTTGAATATTTTGTCGTGGAGGTTTCTAGTTTTCAACTCGAAAGCATTCAACGGTTTCACCCTAAGCTTGCGCTATTGCTCAATATCACCGAAGACCATTTAGATCGCTATGAGAGCTTTTCTGATTATCAATTAGCCAAAGGGAAGATTTTTTCTTTTCAGACAGCAGAAGATTTCGCTATTTATAATGATGATGATTTGCATGTTTTAGAGTTGCTACAAAACATTCAAGCGAAAAAAGTTCCCTGCAGCACGACCAAAAAAGTGGCCGGGGCTTATACGGATGAGAAAGAATTTTTTTGGGCGCCGGCTGGCAAATTACTCAGCCGCTTTGATCTTGCACAGCGTCGTCTAATGGGTTTACACAACTTAGAAAACATTGGCGCAGCGATTGCCGTGTGTAAAACTCTAGATATTGCCGATGAACCGATTCAACAGACGATTGACCAATACGCGGGGCTACCGCATCGCATCGAACACGTTGCAAAAATTAAGGGCCGCGATTATTACGATGATTCCAAAGCGACCAACGTGGGCGCTTTGGCCATGAGTTTAGCTAGCTTTGAAGACCCGATTGTTTTGATTGTGGGAGGTAAAGACAAGGGCGGGGATTTTAAAAGTTTGGCGCCACTCATGCGGGCCAAGGTTGAGCTTTTGTTGGTTTTAGGTGAAGCTAAACAACGTATTATGCATGAACTCAAAGACGTGGTGCCTATGCAAGTCGTCGCGGATATGCAGGAAGCCGTGACTTTTGCTTATCAGCATCAAGGTGAAGCGCGGGCGGTATTGCTAAGTCCGGCTTGTTCGAGTTTTGATATGTTTGAAAATTATGCACAAAGAGGTGAAGTGTTTAAAAAGTATGTGAGAGATTTAGAGTGAGACTCTCCTATCATGTGGAGTACAGTAGGGAAGAAATTAATAATATGAAAAATAAAGCGACATCTTATCAAAGCATGGACTATGCGCTATTTATCACCACACTGCTTTTGATGGCTATCGGGGTGATGATGGTTTACTCTTCCTCGGCCATTTTTGCCCAAGAAAATTTTGGTCATTCGTCCTACTTCCTAAAAAAAGAAGTCATATTTACTGCACTGGGTGTGGTAAATATTTTGATTTTTCGCAAAATCGACTATCATCTTTATTATAAAATGGTCTATCCCATCTTGATTCTCACTTTGTTTTTAGTGGCTTTGGTTTTCCTTCCGGGCATTGGCCATAGCGTTAAAGGCGCCCAGCGCTGGATACGTGTAGCGGGTTTTTCATTACAGCCTTCAGAGTTTACCAAGATTGCGCTGCTCATTTTTCTTGCTTACTCTATCAGTAAAAAGGGCAATCATATTCGCTCTTTGAGTAAAGGCTTGATGCCGGTGTTAGGAATTTGCGGCCTTTTTATTGGTTTGGTCTTATTGCAAAAGGATTTAGGAACTCCTATTATTTTGCTCACACTCGTTTTTAGTATGCTTTTTATTGGTGGAGCGCGCTTTTTGCACTTGTTTTCGATGTTGGTGGTTTGTTTACCTGCTTTAGGGGCACTGATTTATTTTTTTCCCCATCGCGTGAAAAGGCTGATCTGTTTTTGGGACCCTTTTCAGGAGCCCTATGGCTGCGGCTTTCAATTGATCCAATCTTATGTCGCTTTTCAGGGGGGCGGCTTGACGGGCCGTGGTTTGGGTCAAGGTAAGCAGAAGTTATTTTACTTGCCGGAAAGCCATACGGATTTTATTTTTCCTAACTTGGCTGAAGAGTTAGGCTTGATTGGAAGCCTGCTGGTGATCTTCTTTTTCATCATTCTGCTGGTACGAGGCATTAAAATTGCGGTGCGGGCTCCAGATAATTTTGGAACCTATTTGGCTGCAGGGATCACCCTACTTATTTCGGTGCAAGCAGCTTTTAACTTTGCAGTTGTGATGGGGCTAATACCTACTAAGGGTTTACCTCTTCCTTTCATTAGTCATGGAGGGACTTACTTATTAGTGGTGACAGCTTTGGTAGGTATCTTGTTAAATATTTCTTCAAAGAGTGTGAAAGCAGGTTAGGGAATTGAGCAAGCAAGCGTTCAAGGTTATTTTTGCAGGGGGCGGTACCGGCGGTCATTTGTATTCAGGGATTGCCATCGCAGATGAAGTCCGTGAGCGCTTTCCCCAGGCCCAAATTTTATTTGTAGGCACAGCCTTGGGCTTAGAAAGCAAAATCGTTCCGCAAGAGGGCTATGCCTTGGAGCTGGTGACCGCCAGCCCACTGAAGGGCTCTGGACTTTTACTGCGTCTGCGTAGTCTGATGAGGCTGCCCAAGGCTTATTTTCAGTCCAAAAAAATACTTAAAAAATTTAAACCGGACTTTGTTATCGGTATTGGTGGCTACGCCAGTGGTCCCATGGTTTTGGCGGCGCATTTTAACAAGGTCTTTACGGCTATCATCGAGCAAAATGCCTATCCAGGTTTTACCAATCGAAAGCTGGGGCGTTTTGTCGATCGTGTCTTTATCACTTTTGAAAAAGCTCGGGCCTTTTTTGATAAGGATAAAGTGCATCTCTTGGGCAACCCGGTGCGCAAAATGGAGCTAGCGCCACCAAAGACTTCACATGAAAAATTAAATATTTTTATCATGGGGGGGTCACAGGGCGCTCATGCACTTAATCAAGCCTTGATGGAGGCCTTGCCTTTGCTAAAGGGCATTGTGGAGAGTTTACATTTCATTCACCAAACCGGTGACAAGGATTTCGAGGCCGTGCAGCAGGCCTATCGTGACTTGGGTTTTTCTGCAGAAGTCTTTGCCTTTGACCCCAAGATTGCGACTCGCTATGCTCGAGCCGACCTAGCGATTTGTCGTTCGGGTGCGGGAACTGTGACCGAGTTACAACTCAATGGACTGCCTGCGATTTTAGTTCCATATCCTTATGCTGCGGATGACCATCAATACTTTAATGCCCAGGAGATGGTTGAAAAAGGTGCTGCCCTTTTAATTGCGAACCAGGACCTTAATGGAAAGTGGGTGGCAAAAAAGATTGAACACTTTTTGGGTAACCCCGAGTTTCTTCAAAACATGTCAAAAGTTGCCAAGGGTTTGGCGCGTCCTAATGCTGCGGAAGATGTGCTCCAGCATTGCTTGCGAAGTTTATAACTCACCACTCACTCTTTCATATAATTTATTATAGATCATTAAAGTAGGAGACTATTTTTTTGAATTTCCTTAGAACTAAACTAAGAAGCAAGAGGGTGCTGAGTTGAAATACTCCCCATTGGGATTTTTGAGACGAGCCATTCTGCAAACTAGAAATACAACCCCCTTGACTGAGGATGGGTTCGGGAATTGGTTCAGGTTCAATGATGGGTTCGGGTTCGGGCTCTGGTACAGGTTCTTTTTCCAAAAGTGTGATAAGAAAGCTCTCTTGGGCTTGCAAACCACAAAAGTCTTCACAGCGTAGTTCAATTACGTATTCGCCAGGTGTGTCTCCAGTAAATTGCACCGAAAACTCTGTGTCGTTTTTCCCACTGAGCTCTCCTCCTAAGGCGCTAAGATTGGCTTGGGCTCCTGTAGGTGTACTGATGATCTCCCATGTAAAACTGCGATCATCAATGCTTGGATCAGTGCAGCTGGCTACCAATGATAGAGTTTCGTTAATATCTCCGCTATTAGGTGAGCCTTGATTTTGCAAGATAGGGCTTTCGTTTTCGTTAAGGAATAAAGAGCTTTGTCCACTTACGAGTTCGTTACCTTGCCCTTCATATTGGTAGCTTAGTACGACCAAGTCATCTCCTCCGCAGCGATCCAAATCGGCTGTGTCTAAACCTACCGAGCGTACGAGTAGTGGTAAATCAAAGAACATTTCTTCTAAAGGAAGAAAGCCTCCTTGACCATCGCTAGGAAAGAAGAGGAGTTTTGATTGAGCGTGGACAGAAGAAAATGTGATTTGATTATAATCGTCGACAAAATAGTCCAGAAAGGCAATCACGACTTCGTCGGTTTCATTTTGGATGGCAGTTGTACTAAAGCGTCCCTTAGTTAAATAGCTTGGGACAGCGAGCCCTTCGAAAGAAAGCCCCACGGCGTCTTTTTCGACTGTGTCCCAGTTTGCAAAGGATTCGCCATTATTTAGAAAGTAACGCAGTCTTTGGTTGCGCGAGTCCGAAAAAGCAACATCCATGCGTTGGTCTCCGTTAAAAT
Organism: bacterium; assembly: GCA_030426445.1. Taxonomy (GTDB): domain Bacteria; phylum UBA10199; class UBA10199; order DSSB01; family DSSB01; genus JACKPJ01. The sequence goes on along the minus strand of JAUHYS010000039.1, from coordinate 5,327 downwards.
CTCCCGCTACTAAAGAGTGTACGGCTGAACGGCATCCCATACAAGGGAGTTCTAATGAACGTATATGAGAATCATCGTTGCTGTTGCAATCAAAACCGCAAGTGCCGTTCCCTTGGCAGAGCAAAGCGACTCCATCGATTTCTTCGTTTTCGCTGACTTGGTCACTTGCGATGACTAAGTCAAGGTGGCCATCTTGGTTAAAATCAGCTCCTGCTAGAACGGCTCCAAAACCGTTATCTAACATTGGGTCATTTGTAATATGGTCATCTAAGGCAATAAGGCTGTCGTCTGTCGTGGCTGTTTGGAGAACTCCATTATTATTGACACTGATCATAATGTTGAGATCGTCTTCGATTGTCATGTTTTCGCTTTGAGAAGTCCGAACTAATAAGATGGCATCGTCTAGACCGTCTTCGTTGCAATCCGCTAGGAGCATGGATTTATCTGAGCCAATTTGCCTCTTGTTGAGGTCTCCGATTTCAAAGGAAGCAGAGCCCGCAAAGTAGCTTGGTAGAGGAGTGTATTTATAGTCGATATTTGCGAGAGGGATATTTTGAGGGCTAAAGCTGGACCCTAAAAAACCGCCGTTGATATCGGGGGATAGGTGTTGAATCGAAGGGGTGGAATCACTAGGGTCTGTCAAAGAACCATTGGTATTGATCCAAGCCAAATCCTCAAAATTTTGGGCATCATTATCTAGATTGCCTTTATTGAGTGAGCCAAGAAAGATCGTATCGTTACTATCTCCCATAAAAGCTGTATTGTATAAATCGACGGAGTCTAAGAACTGGGCTTCGCCCCCGGCATTTAAACAGTTATTCCCATGGACCCCGGCGTTTTCTAAAAAACTGAGAGACTTTCCATTTTCGATGTTTTGTACATCAAGAGGAATGACATCTCTTAGAATCACACAATCGGGGAAATTGATTGCTCCGAGGTTGCTGTCATCATTATAGCGACCACATACTATTTGATTAGGAACATGGGGATTGACAATAGAAGTCCATGGTTGCATGAGCTCAAAGCTGCCGATAACTTTTTTATCTTCGCAAGAGGTATTATTGTTTTGAAATGTCTGGCCGTAAACTATGCCAGTCAACAAAATGGAACCAATAGCTGAAAATAAACAGACACATTTTAAAGGAAACGATATTCTTAGCATGTTGTACCCTTGTAAACCGTTTAGATAATTTAAGTTACTTATCAGTTACAAAAGGCAATTGTATAATATGCTTTATAAATATATTCAATACAATAAATAGAAGTTTGAGAGCATTTTAGATTTTTTGCTTAAAGGGACTCAACTCCGCGAAACAAAGTGGGATAAGGTGTAAACTCTATTTTATTGGGCTTCGCTTTCTTAGGAGAGTGGCAGCCGACAAAGCAGTGAGCATCAGCAAGCTTCCCCATGAATAATTGGTGGCATGATGATGGTGCAAGCTGGATAGGCAGCCGCCTTGACTGACTACGACTAGGGGTTCGGGTGTAGGTTCAGGTTCCGGTTCTGGGGTGGGTTCTTTATTGAGAGTGATGTTAAAAGTTTGGCTGACCAAGGCACCACAGAAATCTTCGCAAGTTACTTCTATCGTATAGTTTCCGGCGCTGTCTCCACTAAATTCAACTGCAAAATCGGTATTGTCTTTACCTTGAAGAGTTCCCGTGGGAATATCAAAACTGCCTTGAGCACCGGTTGGAGCCTGGGTCACTTGTAGCTTAACAAAGCGATCGTCAAAAGTTGGGTCGTTACACGACCCTGTAATTGTGATGGCTTCATTCACCATTGCATTGGTTTTGGAAACGACTGCTTCTATAGCTGGGCTTTCGTTTTCGTTGAGGAATAAGGAAGTTCGCGAGCTAATAATGATGCCTTGCCCTTCATCCTGCCAGGCAAGAGCGATGATATCATCCCCGCCACAGCGGTCAAAGTCAGCCGATGCAATTCCAATGGCATTGGTTAACTTAGCTAAGTTAAAGAACATGGCTTCAAAAGGAAGTGTTCCTCCAGCTCCGTCCGTAGGGTAAATAAGCAACTTAGGTTGGAATTGTATCAGCCCGGGTTCATAGGCTGGATACTCGACAATATTAACATCTAGAAAAGGAATGGCGACTTCGTCAATTTCGTTTTGAATAGCAGTTGTCGTGAATCGACCTTTGGTTAAATAACTGGGGACGACACTGCCTTGAAAGGGAAGTCCTTGTGGACTGACAAAGTGGAAGTCCCAGTCTTGAATAGCATTGCCCTGATTAAAGAGGTAATTGACGCGTCCGTTTCTGGCGTCAGACATAACGATATCGGGGAAACCATTTCCATCAAAATCACCTGAGATCATCGAGTGAACTCCCGACACGCAGCCGTTACAAAAATTTTCTATACTTCTAATATTGGAGTCATCATCTGTCTTGCAATTAAAGTTACAGCTGCCATCACCAGTACATAAAATGGCACTTTCGTTTGTGCTAAATTGATCGCCAACAGACATTTCGTGGGTGACCGCGATCAGATCGATGTGGCCGTCCTGATTAAAATCGCCCTCTACTAGGTCGGCTCCCAAGCTATTGTTTCCCATGCCATCACTTAAGATTTGATCCTCGACTACTGTGAGACTATTATTGGTTTTAACGGGTTCAAAAAGACCATTATTATTGAGCGAAACCATGATATTGACATCATCGTCTTCTCCTGGGTCCACATCCTCATCTTCTCTAGCTAAAAGGATCGCGTCTTTAAAGCCGTCTTCATTACAGTCGGCTAAAACCATGGTTTTGTCTGTACCCAATTGGTTTTTATTGTTGTCTCCAAAGTCATAGTAAAAAGGACCGGTAAAAAAACTATAAAAAGGGGTGTGTTCGTAATCCGGTTTTTCAAAAAAGGTGTTTTGGGGGTTAAAGTCAGGTCCTGGAAACCCTCCAGTGTTTAATGAGTTTAAGGATTGAACAGTAGGAGTGACATCCGTTACATCACTGTAAGAGCCATTGACGACCACCCATGCAATATCAGAAAAGCCATCTGGGTTGTTATCGATCTCTCCTGTGACCAAAGAGCCAGTAAAGATCGTATAGTTAGAATCTCCTGTAAAACTCAAATTAGAGTAGTTGGCGGCTTCTAAAAATTGAGACTCTCCACCAGCATTGAGGCAATTGTTGCCATGCACTCCGCTGTTTTGCAGAAGACTGAGGGATTCGGCCTCGATGTTTCCTTGTCCATCAAAAGCAAAGGGGATTGCACTTTTTAAAATTACACAATCCGGAAAATTCTCTGCGCCCAAATCCGTATCATCATTATATTGGTCGCAAACAATTTGATGAGGGACATGGGGGTTAATAGTATTTACCCAGGGTCCGTTGATTTCAAAAGCACCGACAACGATGTTTTCTTCACAGGACGTGTTATTGTTTTGAAAGGTTTGGCTGTAAGACGAATGATGGAGTAAAAATCCTGCAGCAAGGCCGGCAAAAAAAACGATCCATTTCGATTTGACTCTTGTTCTTAACATCAAAGTAATTTTCCTTAAGGGGATTTATAGTTCATTAAAATATGAATGTTAAATAGTATAGATAAGCTTCTAAAGATTGCATAAAGCTTGAGTCAAGCAAGGGTCTAGCTGTTTTAGAACTGCAATCGTGTTTGGGTGTTGTTGGTTTTTTAAAGACCTTTTCATATATGTCGGGATGCTGCAAACTTAGATAAAGTTTAAAGTCCTTGACAGTGGGTGCTGTTTTTATTTTTGCAGGGTGGCGGATTTGGTTAAACTTGTCTTTGACGGCTTCCATTTCCTGTTGAGTGATCTCAGCATCGGGCCCCACCAATTTTTGAATTTGCTCGACGTCGATAAAACCATCGACCTTTCCTGTATCAAGCTTATCCACAGCGAGTAAAAATGCAGCAATCCTTCTGTTGTTAATGCAGCTGACATCTGCTGTTTTGCAAGAAACTGGAACGGATCCATAATTTATCGTTGATTTTTCCATTTATTCATTCCTTTTCGTCCCCTCAAACTTAAATGTAACTTTTAAGATACTTTTTTACGCACTGCATCTATAAAACTTGCCTTTTGATAAATCAAGAGTGAAATACGCCTTTAACCCCTGGCCACAAAATAAATATAACCCATACAACTTAAAAAAAGCAGCAGTCCATGCCAACGCAGGACTTGTTTTTTTAAAATGATAAAGAGCATCATGAGCAAGATGATGGCCAACATGAAAATGCCATCGCGGTGCAAGAGATAAGGTTCAAACTCGATGCGACCGGTTAAGGAAGTGACGCCTAAGATGAGAAGAATATTAAAAATATTGCTACCCACAATATTGCCGACGGCAAGGTCCACCTCTTTTTTAAAGGCTGCGACAAGCGTGGTGGTCAGTTCAGGTAGTGAAGTGCCCATGGCCACGATGGTGAGGCCCACCACACCCGTGGAGACCCCAAAATGCCTTGCAATCTCCATGGCATTTTCGACCAGCAAAAATGCCCCGGTTCCGATGCCGGCAATGCCCACGAGGATGAGTAAAACTAACAGCGCTGGCGAAGTTTTTTTATCGGCCTTGAGTCCTTTTTCGATTTCTTCAGTCATCTCTTTGACAAAGGAATCGCGTTTTTTGGCCGTGCGCGCCAACTTGATCTGAAACCATATATAGCTGATAAAAAGGACGAATAATACCGCGCCTTCCCAAGAGCTGATGCTGAGGTTCCACATAAATACCAAGAACAACAGCGTGACTGCAATGGCGATGGGGGCTTCTCGCCGAATGATGTCCGAGTGCACTTGCACCTGTGTGATGATGGCGGCCAAGCCCAAAACCAGCCCAACGTTGTAGATATTGGAACCAATGACATTGCCCACGACCACGCTGCCGTCGTTTTCAATGAGTTGGGAATACAAACTGGTGATGAGTTCTGGAGCCGAGGTGCCCATGGCAACCACAGTCAGCCCCACAATAATGGGAGACACCCCCAAAATAAAAGCGAGTTGGCTGGAGCCGCGAATCAGCCATTCGGCTCCAAAGTAAAGGAGCACAATTCCTAAACATAATAATAGCACCGTAATTAGCATGGGGAGACCTTAACCTCGCATGGAGTAAAATGCAATGCTCATTGCTTTGAGCATGGAGGGTGAATGTTCCATTTGAGTGAGTTTTTTACCCAAGGTATGGCCTTGGGCATGTGTGCTAAACCAGGGAGGTTTGTAGAGGGTCATAAAAGGGCCGCGAATGACGCTTTTTTGCGGTTTATCCAACATGTAGGCGTTGTGGACGACGCCAATGCCGCTTTGGATGTCTTCTAAGGCATGCCCAGGAAAGGCACCCCAGGTCGTATAAACCAGCCCGTA